>JAZUAZ010000090.1:0-2054 GCA_045638245.1 Acutalibacteraceae bacterium
TTAGGAAACATCAACGAAAACACTCTCGAAGCTATGGCAAAAGGCGAAAAGGCAACCGCCTTCATAAAAGAGAGCATCCCCTTGCCTGAAAAATGTAAGGGATGCCGATTCCTTAAAATCTGCCGTGGCGGAGGCTGTAAGCGAAACAGAGAGAGCGCTGACTACTGTCAGAGCTATATGAAATTCTTCTCCTCCTGTCTGCCTCTTTTCAGGGCATTTACGGATAAACTGAGATAAGAAAAAACCGTTGCAAGGGTTAACCCTGCAACGGTTTATTTTTTTACGCACGCTCACTTATAAGCTCATTATATCTTGCTTCAAGCTCCTCAAAGTGTCTGTAATATTCACTTTCCTTAATGAGAGCATCAGCGTCTCTGTAGGGCTTTGTGGCTCTGAGATATACAGATTCTCTTTTCGCATAGTCTCTGAGCTTACCTCTTAGCTGAATAGCCTTTATAAAGTTGGGAGTTTCTTCTTCAAGAAGCATTTCCTTTTCTTTTTCGTCAGGCTTGACGATGCTTTCAACACCATATTTTTTTATAAGAGCAGCAGCCCGCTTCTTATCAGTTGCCGCCTTTATAGCATCGGAGCGGATTTCCTTTTCAGCTTTGTTTGATTTAGGAAGTCCTCTTGCTGTTTTCAGCAGCTCCTTTGAATCTTCGTAGTAATGAAGCTCACCGTAGCCTAAGGTAGAAGCGGCACTGCTGAGACGGATTATACCTGCCGGAGTATCAAACTTTTCCAGGTCAGCAATAATAATGGGAGCTCTTTCGATGGCGCGATTTGCTTCTTTGATTTCTTTGATTATATTCTTTTCACGGATTATGGCTTCTTTTCTGAGAGCTTTTTCCTCATCGGTTGTCTTCGGAAGCTTTTTAGCGTCTTTGAGGGCAGTTTTGTCAACGGCTGATTTATCTTTTCCGTTGAAATTCATAGCCTCTTTTATTGCCGTCATACCTCTTGTAAGGTCTTCATCGTCAAGCTCGCCCATAGCGTGGTCGGAGAACATTTTTCTTATTCTCAGTACATCAGAATAAGCCTTGTGCTTATTTTCCGAAAGGTCATAGAAGAAGAAGGGAACGAGGTTAAGTATGGCACCGATTGCCGAGAAAATAATCAGGTCATCAAAGAGTCCGTAGCGGATAACATCATCATAAAGCACTGATCTGTCCTCGAAAACGCCGTTTGATTCGTAGATAAAGGGATAGAAAAGTCCCGTACCGAAGCCGATAAAGGTGCCTATTAGACCCACAACAGAGAACATACCGTCAACTCTTACGCCTGTTTTCCACTGGTGATAGTCTCTCATATCTGCGCTTATATTGTGCTGAATAATATTCCAGAAGGTGCTTGCAAAGTTGTTGAGGTATAAAACTACACATATAAGAATGAGGTTGCGGTAGGTGAAGTAAAGTGCAAGAATAGCAATTGCATTGAAGGCGTTGATTATAATGAGAAGATTTTTCTTGCCGAGTGTTTTTATTGCGACGGGAGCAAGGAGCATCGACCAGAGAGACGCATTACCTATTATTGTTGTGGCAAGACCGTAGGAGGTCTCGTGAACACCGCCGTCCTTATAAATAAACTGCCACGAAAGGATTACACCGTAGCCTGATTCAAGGAAAACGACCCATGCAGCGGCCTGAGTAATCCAGAAATACTTGTTTTTAGAAACCTCACGGATTGCATCAAGCATTCTGACAGGCTCGGTCTTTTTCTTGGGGAGGATAAGTCTTTCCTTTACCTTTCCGAAGAATACAAGACTGACAACAACGCCGATTATACTGAAAATCGGATAAATAATACGGTATGTTCTGATGTCTGTAAGACCGCCCGTAAGTGAGGCGAGAATGGGAATAAACAGATTAGTGATGGTGGGCGCAAAGGAATAGAATACCTGAGAAATGCCGAGCACCTTTGCTCTTTCATTGGAGTCGGGGGATATTATCTGCTGGAAATATGTATAGCTCTCCATATAGAAGCTGAGGAACACGTTAAGAAGAATATACATAACCTCAACGACTATCATTCTTGCCGTATAGTCCAGCCTCTCA
>JAZUAZ010000091.1:0-1703 GCA_045638245.1 Acutalibacteraceae bacterium
AGCTTTTCACCGAGAATACTCATAGGAAGGGTATCCATAAGAAGAGCCATATTCTGTCTGCCGGGGTGATGAAGCTGAACGAACAGCTTTGAGCCGTGCTTATGTATACGGTCTGCGAGCTCCTTCATTTTTTCTATCTGATAGTCATGGCTCATTCCGAGCTGCTTGAAGGCGGAGCCGCCCGTACGGTCGTTTACACGGGTGATTTCCGTGAAAATAAGACCCGTACCGCCCTTGGCTCTTTCCTCGTAGTAGTCCATAAGCTGGTCGGTTGCCTTGCCGTCAATCTGACCGAAGCCCATAAGCATAGGAGCCATACAGATACGGTTTTTTATTTCTACATTACCGATTTTTATCGGTGTAAAAAGCTTTTCATATTTCATATTTGTCTCCTCCGTTCCGGAAATTCTGATACCATTTTAACATTTAATTTGTAAAAAGGCAATCATTTATTGACTTTATTTATCTGTTGGATTATGATGTAATTAAAGTATTTAAAGGGAGAGAAATATATGATTACATTTAAGAAAATTGTGCTCACCGGTGCTGACAGCGGTATCGGACTTGAAACGCTGAAGCTTCTCGCGAAGGACGGTACAAACAAGATTCTCGCCGTAGACATAAACTGTGAGAATATGGATAAACTCGGTGATAACGTTATTCCGATGCAGATTGACGTGTCATCTCAGGCTGCAGTTGATGAAATTTTTGAAAAAGCAGAAGCTGAATTCGGTAAGATTGATATCTTCTATGCAAATGCAGGCTATCCTTATTATGAGCTTATGGATTATACCGATTGGGACAGAACTGCAAGAATGTTTGAAACCAACGTATATTCACCTATCTATTCGTACCAGAAGTATGTAAAGCATCTTGACGGCAGGCAGGGACAGTTTGCAATTACGATTTCGGCTATCGGTAAGATGGCTATGCCCGGCTTCACCACATACTCCGCTTCAAAGTTTGCTATGGAGGGCTTCCAGCAGGGAATAAGGTTTGAAATACCGAAAAATGTTACCCTTACCTGCCTTTATCCCATAGCTACGGATACTAATTTTTTCAAAACTGCAAATCCTGTTAAGTTTGAAAGACCCTTCCCCGTACAGAGCCCCGCAACTGTTGCGAAAAAAATGGTTGCAGGTCTTGAAAAGGGAAAGAAGAGTGTTAACCCAAGCTTCCTTTTCACTCTTTCGGGCGTGCTTTTTGCAGTTATGCCTCCTGTCAAGGCAACATATCTTGCACTTGAAAAGGGAAAGCTTAAGAGATTTGCCGAGAAGATAGGTAAGAAGCTTTAATGTTAAAAGAGGACTGTCAGAAACAGTCCTCTTTTTTTATCTGTTGATTTCGTCAAGATGTTTGCTCAGTGCTTCAATACTTTCCTCGGAAAGAATATGCTCGATTCTGCAGGCATCCTCGCTTGCAAGCTCGGGAGACACACCTATACGCATAAGAAAATCCGTGAGCATTGTGTGTCGGTCGTAAAGCTTCTTTGCAATTTCAAGTCCCGGCGGGAGAAGTACGATATTACCGTCACCCATAACGTCGATGTATCCGTTTTCGCGGAGGTTTTTCATTGCGATACTGACACTCGGCTTGGAATAGCCAAGCTCGTTTGCAATATCAATAGAACGGCAGAAGCCCTTGCGGTTATTTATTATTAATATAGTTTCAAGATAATTTTCGGCGGATTCCTGAATTTTCAT
>JAZUAZ010000092.1:0-1583 GCA_045638245.1 Acutalibacteraceae bacterium
AAGATGCTTTTCGCAATCCCAAAAACCACTAAGCAAATCAAACGATTGCAGAGTAAAGGGTATCCTATTAAAAATATTCTTGATATTATCGCCAATGATGATAACAGCCACACCATTGTCTATACTTCTCCTGAATTTCAACCTTGTTCAGAGACTTTCTCGGAAAAATATGCATTTGTCGGGCCTTCAATTCGCCCTGCAACCGAGAAAATAGAGAAAAAGAGGGACAAACTGATTTATATATCTATGGGAACCGTCAATAATGATATGATGCCTTTTTACAAATCTTGTGTATCTGCCTTAGCGAATACAGATTATCAGGTAATTATGTCTGTTGGTAACTTGGTGTCTGTGGAGGACTTTGGAAAGCTCCCTGAAAATATATCAATTTTTTCACATGTTGACCAAATTGCTGTTTTAGGAAAAGCAGATGTGTTTGTATCGCACTGCGGAATGAACAGCGTCAGCGAAAGCTTGTATTTTGAAGTTCCGCTTGTTATGTTACCACAGACCTCAGAGCAAAAAGGTGTTGCCGAGAGAGTATCTCAGCTTGGTGCCGGTATAAAAGTTGATAAATTGAACGGGGTTTCCGTTATGACTGCGATAAATAAAATTTTAAGTATTGACACCTATAAGCAAAATGCCGAGAAAATTGCTGAAGGATTTAAAAACTCTTCAGGTGCAAAAGGTGCAACAGACAAAATCATACAGGTTTGTAATGGTACTATTTAGAAGAGATGTATTTAGAGAAAGGGAAATAAGAATTTATCGAATATCAGTTGAAATTTTTCAAAAGGGTATTGACTCTCACGTTCCGTTATAGTGTATGCTCTTATTGTGAGGTGATAAAATTGAAAATGCAGATTAAAGAATTTGCCGATTTTACGGGTGTAAGTGTGCGCACACTGCATTATTACGATGAAATAGGATTGTTAATGCCAGCCTTTGTTGACAAAACTACAGGCTATCGCTTTTACGACGAAAAATCTTTTCTTCGTATGCAAGAGATTCTCTTTTACCGTGAACTTGACTTTTCCTTAAAGGCTATTCGCGAGATTTTGTCATCTCCGAATTATGACAAAAGCAAGGCACTGAATGAGCAAAAACAACTTCTCACACTCAAAAAAGAGCGGTTGGAGCGGTTAATTTCTGCTATTGACGGTGCCGTGAAAGGAGAAAATGTTATGACAGCATTCGATAACAGCGAATTTGAAAAATATAAGACTGAGACACAAGAAAAATGGGGCAAAACGCATGCATACAAGGAACATGCTCAGCGGACTAAGAACTACTCCAAGCAGAAGTGGAATGACCTTGCCGAGGGAATGGACCATATTATGGCAGAGTTTGCACTCTGCATGAGAAAGGACGAAAGTCCTGATTCCGCTGAAGCACAAAACCTTGTAAAAATGCTGCAGAACCATATCACCGAGAATTACTATCTTTGTACAAACGAAATACTGGCAAGTCTCGGTCAGATGTATGTAGCGGACGAGCGCTTTACGAATAACATTGATAAGCACGCTGACGGTACTGCTACGTTTATCTGTGAAGCAATTGCGGTGTATTGCAGTAAGTAAATT
>JAZUAZ010000093.1:0-1697 GCA_045638245.1 Acutalibacteraceae bacterium
GCCTTTATTTATAACTGTCTGACCGATTTTTACATCGTCACCTTTTTTTGTCACATTCTGATAGGGACTTACTGCTTTAAAAATAAGGCAGGTGCCGTCAACCATCTGCTCAGTGTGCTCAACCATAACAACACTGTCAGCACCCTTCGGGAGCATACCGCCCGTTGAAATTCTGATACATTCGCCGCTTGAAACCGTATCCTTTGCCTCTTCTCCCATAAGAATTTCACCTGTGAGAGAAAGCATTGAGGGTATACTCTCACCTGCACCGAAGGTGTCAGATGATAAAACCGCATAGCCGTCAACGGTGCTTCTGTCAAAAGGGGGAATATTTTCCGCAGACACAATATCCTGCGCAAGTACTCTGCCGAGGCAATCGGAAATATTCAGCTTTTCGGTGCCGATTTCATAAGAAGAAAATTCGGTCTGGGTTGTTCTGATTGCTTCTTCCATAGACACTACATTAAGCATCATATCCGTCATCCTCCTTTGTATCAGATTTTATTTTTCCGTCGCAAAGCTCGATAATGCGAAGCTTCTTCAAAGACGGATATTCACCCGTATGTGTTGTCATAACAAGGGTACAGCCTGTTTTTTCACAGTACTGACTGATAATCTCATTTATCAGCTCTCTGCCCTTGCTGTCAGCGGCACTCGACGGCTCGTCAAGTAAAATAATATCACCTTTTTTGCAAAGCACTCTTGCCAGGGCAAGACGCTGACATTCACCGCCTGAAAGGGTTTTGGCATTTTTATTTTCAAGATGCTTCAGATTGAATGCATCAAGTATTTTTTTGCAGGATTCATTTCTTTCTTTTCTCTTGCCGTCGAGGCAATAGAGTATATTGCTTTTAACGCTTTTGTTGAAGGGGAGACTTTGCTGGGGGAGATAGTAAAGTCTCCCCTTTGTAAACGCATCGCCCTCTGTTTTATTTTCCGTACCTGCAAGTATTCTTAAAAGGGTGCTTTTACCGCTGCCGTTATGGCCTGTGAGGATAACATGCTCGCCCTTTTTGATTTCAAGAACCGGAATATCAAGTACAGTTCTGTCACCGTAAAGCTTTTTAAGTCCGTTTATTTTTATCATTGCTCATCCTCCTTTGTCAGAAGTGAAGCAAGAATATTTACACCAAAGGATATTATGAGAAGAACAATACCCAGAGCAAGTGCAAACTCAAAATTGCCTTTATTTGTTTCAAGCATAATCGCTGTAGTCATAACTCTTGTTTTCCATTGAATGTTACCGCCCACAATGCTGACAGCACCCACCTCGGCAATTGACCTGCCGAAAGCAGTGAGCATAACGGAAGTGAGTGCAGTTCTGTTTTGTGAAAGGAAAAGCCTCATAGTTTTTATTTTACCGAAGGAAAGTCCTTTTGCCGTTTCAATAAGACTTTTACCGTTTACAGAGCACACACCCGAGGTAAGACTTATCACAACAGGGATTATGAGAAGGCATTGGGCTATAACCATTACCTCCACAGTGAAAAGAAGCCCGAGAGAGCCGAAGATGCCGTATTTAGTAAACAGCATATAGACAATCAGGCCTGCCACGACCGGTGGCAAGCCCATAAAGGTATTTATTATTTTTTTGATTGTCCGTTTACCCCTGAAGCTTGTGCTTGTCATAAGTACACCTAAAGGCATACCGATAAGACAGGAAATAGTTGTTGAAAAAAAGGACATTTTTAATGTGA
>JAZUAZ010000094.1:0-14812 GCA_045638245.1 Acutalibacteraceae bacterium
ACCGCAAGATGCTTTGCACAGGCGGCAGTACGAAGATGCTTTGCACCGTTATTCTGAAGTCCCTTTACAAAGGCAACGCCAAGCCTTGAAGTAAGGTACGGATCCTCTCCGTAGGTTTCCTGACCTCTCCCCCAGCGCGGATCCCTGAAAATATTAATGTTGGGACTCCAGAAGGTAAGTCCGTAATATCGTTCGTACTTCCCCTCTTTTATGGCTTTGTTGTATTTGGCTCTGGCCTCGGTGGAGATAACTTCGGCAATATCAAAAAGAAGCTCATCATCCCACATAGCCGCAAGACCGATAGCCTGAGGGAACACCGTTGCCGTACCTGCCCTTGCAACGCCGTGAAGAGCCTCATTCCACCAGTCATATCTGTCTATTCCGAGCCGTTTTACGGATGCGGCACTGTTTGTAAGCTGAGAAACCTTTTCCTCAATTGTCATTTCTTTTATAAGCTTTTTTATTCTTTCATCCGTTGTCTTCATATGTTTTTTCTCTCTTAACAAAAGTATCTGTTACAGTATATCACACTTTTGAGAATATTTCGATATTATAACAAAAAAATGTATAATATTTTCAGCCTTCTTCCGATAAAAAAGGCCGCAGCTCTCTTTATGAGCTGCAGCCATTAACAATATTATATTTCAACGCTGACAACCGCACCGTCATCGTTATGAAAGCTAATTTTTCCGCCCAGCTTTTCACAAAGCTCCTTACATATCGCAAGACCTAATCCGTAATGTATGCCGTTGTTTTTATCCTCCTGAGTAAAATAAGGCTCACTTGCGTGTTTGAGTGCTTCATCTGAAAAGCCCTTACCGTCATCCGATACAACAATAAACAATTGTCCGCCAACGCATCTGCATTCGAGCCTTACCTCACCTTCTGCATAACGTACTGCATTAGAGATAAGGTTTGTTACTATCTGCTCAAGCATTTCACTGTCGGTAAAAACAGTTTTACTGTCACTTTCATTTATAAATACGAGCCTTTTATCCTTGCAGATAATCAATGCACTTTCCCGCAAGGACTCAAACAGTGTCATAACCTCCGTTTCCTCTTTGCATATTTTCATTTCATCAAGCCTTTGCATATCAGTAATACGGTTGACAAAATTCTCAAGCCTGACAGTATTTCTGTTAATGCATTCAAGAGTCTCAAGGATTTTTTCCTGACTGCATTTACCCATAGGGATATATTCAAGAAGAATATCCGTATACCCCTTTGTTACGGTAAGAGGCGTTCTGATATCATGGGCGAGAATATGCTGTATTCTTTTCTGCTCTTCAATCATATTCCACATTTCAATGTTATTCTTTTCGAGCTGCCGTCTCATTATTTCAAAGGATTCGCAAAGCTTTCCCATTTCATCATTACCCGAGTATTCTATTTCAAAGTCAAGATTTTTTTCAGAAATTTTCTGAGCCGCCCTTTCAAGCTGCGTAAGGGGTATATTCATTTTGTTTTTAAAAAAGGTATGCGCTGAAATCAGAATAGCCGCAAGAAAATAAAAAGAAAGTATAGCTATAACAAGCCAGTTACGGCTGTAAAACAGAATCGCGTCTGAATTCACATCATTAAAGTCATCGTCTATCATTTCAACGGCTATATAAACGTCCTCGTCATGGTCCTCATTGATTCTGTCTATATCCTCATTTCCGTCAATGTAAAAAACCGATACGGTAGAAACAAAGGTGTCAACCACGTGAATCGTCACTACCGACAGTGCAAGTGCAAGAAGAAGAAAAAGGGAAACGTAAATAAAAAACGACGGCCTCATTTTTATGTTGCGGCGAATATTCTTCAGTCTTATTTTATCCATCTGTAGCCTAACCCCCATATAGTTTCAATATAGGACTTGCTTCCTGCATCTGCAAATTTTTTCCTGATCTTCCTTACGTGCTCTGTTATAACGGTGTTGTCCCCTTCGCCGTCAAAGCCTATAACGGTTTCATAAATTTTTTCTCTGCTAAATACCTGACCGGGATTGAGAGAGAGAAACTCTATAATTTCAAATTCTGTTTTTGTAAAATTCAGAGAAACGCCGTTAACCGTAATGTTCATCCCGGAATAGTTTATCGAGATACCGTCGTTAACTGCACCGACAGTGTTACGGGATCTCTTCTCACGACGCAGATGTGCCTGTACTCTGCCCAGCAACTCACGAAGATTGAAGGGCTTGGTTATATAGTCATCTCCGCCGATATTGAGTCCTGCAAGAATATCTGTTTCCTCCGCCCTTGCCGTAAGGAATATTATAGGGCAGTCGGTACGGTTACGTATCTGCTTGCAAAACTCAAGACCGTTTTTTGTAGGCATATTTATATCAAGTAAAATCAGGTCAGGATTTTCATCTAGCTTTTCACTTGCCTCCTCGGCACTGTATGCGGTTATTACCTCATAATCATTGAAGCTCAGATAGTCCTTAAGCAAAAATATAATATCTCTTTCGTCATCTACAATCATTATTTTTTCAGACATTTACGCACCGCCTTTTTTGTTTTATCAGAATATTGTACCACAAGAACAGCCTGTTATCAACAACGGCAAAAAGACAACGACCGTTTCGTTGCCTTTTTGTCTGAGAGAGATGTATATAGGAAGAAATGTTTCACAGTAACACGAGGAATACTGCGTGGCGGTAAAGCTTACGGATTGTATCTCAATACTCCCGGAGCACAGATTTTGTCTGTTACAAAAAGTAAGCTCTCCGCAGTACTGTTTTTTCCTTCGCCCTTCCGCCATTATGCGCATATTCATTCAAATTACAGTGTCAGTGTAAAATATAAAAATCCAAAATCCCACAACAAGATATGAAAAAAATGTTAATTATCCTTTGTATTGATATCAGACGGTAAAGATGGTATAATGAGTTGACACGCTTATTAAAAGGAGACTGAACAATGCGAAAACGGATTCTGAAAATCATTCTGCTGACATTCGTACTCATAACTGCGGGAATTTTATCCCTTTCAATCAGACCTGCTTACAGCGGCGTAAATTATGAGCCTGCAGACAGTCAGAACAAAACAGATAAGACGATTAAATTCAATTCTGACGGAAAGCTTAAAATCCTGCATATAACCGACACACATCTTAAGCACAACCACAACCTTGACCCGACTGTCTGGTTAGTTGAGAGAGCCTGCGACACCGAAAAGCCCGATATAGTTATGCTCACAGGCGATATTGTTTTAAACTGTGAAAATGCAGATGACACAAAAAAGCTTATCAATGCACTTATGAATGTTTTTGACTCAAGAAACATCCCTGTCGCCGTAACCTTCGGCAATCACGATTCCGAAGAAGGAGCTATGTCACGAGAAGAGCTTATGGCATATTACAACACCTTTTCCTGCAGTCTTTCCGTTGATGACGGTGATGCACTTTCAGGCTGCGGTACGTACAACATACCCGTACTTTCCTCTGACGGTGAAAAGGTTAAATTCAATCTCTGGGTATTTGATTCAGGCGACTATGACGAAGAAGAAAGGTACAGCTGTGTCAAGCCCGACCAGATTGAATGGTACAAGGAAACATCAGACAGGCTTAAAGCCGAAAACGGCGGAGAAAAGGTAAACTCCCTTGTTTTCCAGCACATAATTGTAGGTGAAATCTATGATGCGCTCCTTAAATCTGACTCCTGGAAATCCTATTCCTACAAGCACCTGTACAACAAGTCGGACTATTACCTTTTTAACCCCGACGGTGTGAATTACGGTACAATAAGGGAGACCCCCTGCCCCGGCTACCACAACTACGGACAATTTGATGCAATGGTTGAAAAAGGCGATGTGCTTGCGATGTTTACGGGTCACGATCACACCAATGCCTTCGCCGTTGAGCATAAAGGAATTGATATTGTTAATTCTCTCAGCACCCGCTACATAGGACTTTTCCACTCCACTCAATGCGGCTACCGCGTAATTGAAGTTGACGAAAATGATACCTCGGTCTATGAAACCCGTGTGGTACGTATGTTTGACATATATGACTTTGACACCGTAAAAGAAGAGAAGCAGAACGGTAACAAATTCACTTACAAAATGGCGCGCGAATTTGCTTTCAAAGGTGCATTTCAGAAATTCGCAACCGAAGCCTACGGAAAATTTATAGAAGGTATAACCGGCAGACAGGTAACCTATCCGGATTAACAGGTACACATCACACCTCCACTGCAGCACCCGGTTTTATAAGCCCTTATACTTTAAGAAAAAACTCAATAAAACAACGCTACCCTTGCTGATACTGTTGTATCAACAAGGGTAGTTTTTTGATTCTGCAACAACTTTGATACAGTTCTTATAAGATTTCAAATGAATTCTTATGTTTTAATCGATTTTTTTATATTATACGGAAACACGACAAGCAAACTATTTTTTTCTTCTTTTTCTATGGTGAATAATATTCTTATTTTTTATGATTCCATTTTTTACAGCATAGTCATATAAACGCTTTTTGAGAGTATCCAAATCGAGTATCAGTTTATTTTTTTTCTTTGTAACAAGGTATAATTCTATTATTCCGATAACTATTCCCGCTAAGCAAAATAAATGATATCTTTTAAATATCCATAATACGTCTGCCTCGTGTCTCAGAAATTCACTGAAAAAACGTGTTGCGCTGTAAGCTACAATATAAATCGGAAATAATGTTCCCTCCTTCGTTTTTCTTCTGATCAACATAAGAAAAACAAACAGTATAAGACCTAAAGTGACCTCGACTAATTGTACAGGAAATTCAACAGCCTTAGTGAAGTGATTATATAAGCCGAAAGAGCCTTCTGTTCCGCCGCAACAGCCATAGCAGAAACAAGCGAGTTTTGCAACAATAAGTCCCAAAGGGTATGCCGGGGTAATCAGATCAATATGTTTCAAAACATCTATCCCCGAAAAAATAAAAACAATTGTTAATATAACAGGGCCTATAAATAACAAACCAAAATAATTGGGTCCGGTTTTAAACAAATTTCCTAAAATTTTATTACCGATCGGAATAAGGGCATATTGAAGAAGCGAAATTATAATTATTTCCAATAATACATATGCATTTTCTGTTCGGGTTTTTCTTATTGCTTTTCCGTCACCTTTAATTACACTTACGGTTTTTTTACTTAAAATAAGCTTCTTTCTTCCGAATTGAGAAAGATTAAATATCAGGATAGGCAGAAACATTAAAACAGACAAAAGATCATATAAGCTTATACCGGTATCACCTAAATATCGATACATTTTCACACCTTCTTTCTATGACAGTATAACACATACACACATTATTTTCAAGTTTCTTTGTTAAACGTGTGCAAGAAACAGCCATAGTTCAGGTTTTATTATAAAAATATTTTCATTAACAATACTATGGTTTTGTTGCCTCATATGTTGAAAAAAACGTTAATTTGTGGTATGCTTATTCTGAAAGCAGGGTGGTGTAAAAATGAAACGAGAAAAATCTATATGGTATTCTTATCAAAATCCGGATAAATGGATTGAAGAATATCCCGAATATTCATTTTATGAGCATTTGAGAAAAGGTGCGTTAAAATATCCTGATTTATGTGCTGTTGAGTTTCAAGGTAAAAAATATTCATATAAAACACTTTTAAAAGAGATTGAAAATGTCTCGAAAGCTCTGATAGCATCAGGCATAAAAAAAGGAGATTATGTTTCCGTCATTACGCCAAACACTCCACAGGCACTCTTTATGGTATATGCTGTTAACCGTATCGGCGCCGTTGCGAATATGATACACCCTTTACTTTCTGCAAATGAAATAAAGGAATTTGTTGAAAATACCGACAGTGCAGCTATACTTACTCTTGATATGATTTACCCCAAATTTGCAAAAATTAAATGGAATACTTCAAAAGAACCAAAGATGATTCTTGCAAGAATTGCAGATGCTCTCCCCTGGTATGCTAAGGCTGTCTATTCAGCAAAGAATAAATTGAAGCTGACATTCAACCCCGTACACGATGTAACATATTGGAACGATTTTGTTACACTCGGACAAAAAGAAAATCCTGAAGTGCCCGCAGATGACGGCAAAGCTGATGATACCGCTGTCATACTTTACAGCGGCGGCTCTTCCGGTACACCGAAAGGAGTAATGATAACCAATCTCAATATCAACAGTCTTGCTATGCACACCTATGACATCGGAGGAATAGAAGACGTCGTTGGTAAAAAATCACTTGCAGTAATGCCTTTGTTTCACGGCTTTGGTTTAGTGATTTGTGTACATGCTATGTTGAGTCTTGGTTTTCACATTTATCTGTTACCCAAATATGACTTTAACGAGTGCAGTAAACTGATTTTTAAGAAAAAAATCAATTGCATCTACGGCGTGCCGGGACTTTATGAAGCTTTAATAAGAAGTGAATATATCGATAAAGCAGATTTATCGTTTATGCAACTGCTTGTTTGCGGTGGAGATAAGCTGCCCGAAAAATTGCAGCACAGAGTAAATAAGCTTCTGAAAAAAGGCGGAGCAGATGTTGTATTAAGGGAAGCATACGGTCAGACAGAATGCGTAGCCGGATGCTCGATTAACCCTAAATTTGATACGCGAATCGGAAGTGCCGGCATAGCGTATCCTGATGTATATTTTAAAATTGTAAAACCTGACACACATGAAGAATTGCCAGACGGAGAAGATGGGGAGCTTTGTGTTGCCGGACCTCTTGTTATGAAGGGTTATTACAAAAACGATGAGGCTACAGCCAAAACGCTTCAACAGCACAGTGACGGAAAAATCTGGCTTCACACAGGTGATATGTTCTCAAAGGATAAGGACGGATTCATATATTTCCGTCAGCGTAATTCCCGAATGATAATCTGCGGAGGTTATAACGTATATGCAACGCAGGTTGAAGAGGCAATATGTACTTGTCCCGCAGTGTCACAAAGCTGTGTGGTCGGAGTAAAAGACAGAATATACGGACAGAAAATAGCAGCATTTGTTGTGCTCAACAACAAGGACGCCGATCAAAAAGCGGTGAAAGAAAAAATAATGGAATGTTGTAAGAATAACCTTTCAGAGTATTCTTTACCCCACGAGATTATTTTCAGAGAGGAATTGCCTGTTACCAACATGGGTAAGATAAACTATCTGTCTTTAGAAAAAGAGATAAACAATGTAAAGGAGTAATTCATATGCTTTCAGAACTTCAGAAACTTTTTAACGATGTTGTAGGTCGTGAAGATATAGAACTGACTTTAAAAACAAAAATGAAGGATTTACCGCTTTCATCTTTAGGTCTCGTTCAGCTTATTTGTGCAATCGAGGATGAATACGATATTGAGATTTCAAATGCTGATATGAAGAAATTCAAAGCAGTGAAAGATGTTGTTGAATATCTTGAAAGAGCAATATAAATAACGAAAGCGGGAACACCAATGAGTTTGCTTATTATAAATACATTGCCGGAAAATGACTCAAACGCTGTCAAAGCAATACAAGAGCTGTCAGAATCATCTGATAAAGTTAAGGTTGTTCATACGGCAAACATGAACATTATGCATTGTACGGGTTGTAATACTTGTATGATTGAAAAGCCGGGAGTTTGTTGTCTGAATGATGATTACAATTATATTGCAGCTCTGTTTTTTCAATATGATAATATAGTGTTTATTGCCGATACAGTGTTGAATTTTTTAAGTTACAAGGCTATCAGGCTCTTTGAAAGACGTTACTGCTTTGTGGTGGTTTATTCGGAATTCAGAAACGGAAAAATACGTCATCCGTCGAGATATTCCAAAGAATTTAATATCGGTATTGTTTATACCGGTGATGCAGATAATACTATGCTTAACTTATGGCTCGATTTGTATGTGGATCATTTCAGTGATAAGTCATTGGGTGCATACCATTTATCAGATATAGAGGAGGCTAAAAAATGCATATTTTAATAATAAGTGCAACACCTCATTCTATCGAAAGCAGTAATACGAATAAGTTAATTAAATCCTTTGAAAAAGGCATAACAGAAATCGGTTCAACTGCAAATATAATGTATCTGAATCAACGGAAGGAATGGGCAAATATACTTCAGTTGTTTTCAGAAACAGAAAATATAGTATTTGCATTACCTGTTTATGTTGGTAATGTTCCGAGTATATTTAAAGAGTTTATCGAACTGTTATATCAGAATTATAAAAAGTCTTCGTTCAAGAATAAAAAGGTTTCATATATACTTCAAAGCGGTTATCCGGAGGCATCACAGCGAGAGTGCTGCGAAAAATATCTGGAATCCTTCACAAATTACCTGGGCTGTTTGTTCGGAGGCATTTTAAGCCACGGTATAGATTACGGTATGATTGAAAATGTAAGTTTTGAACAAACTGTTTCTTTTTATCGCGAATTCGGAAAAGAATATGTTTTACACAATGCAACTTTCTTTTTTGAAAAGGCAGAAAAATTTAACGGATCGTATAATCTGACTGAGGAACAGGCAAAAAAGTTTACAAGGTATTTTAATTTTTTTTGTAAACATAACTCTGAAGAGATCGGTACATTGTCAAGACTGTATGATACACCGTTAATGAGTGAAGACAGCTTTCAATAATACGGAACGAGGTGATATAGTTTTGGAATTTCATATTACTTCTTCACAAAAAAACTTTTTGATAAGCTCTGTCGGAAATCTTTGGAATCATGGTCTGATTTGTTTTTTTAATAAGGTTTATGATTATAAACAAATGAATGACACCTTTAATTCGTTTATCGAAAAGTTCGAATCAACCAGGCTTCGTTTGTCTGACTCTCCGGATTTTTCCGAGATAGCTACACCTCAAAAATCGAAATATCCTTTTATTAAGTTCGAAAACAAAAAACAGGTTTTTAACGCCGCTAAAGATTTAATCAATAATCCCTTTGATTTAAAAGGAGAATTGTTTCGCTGCTACATCTTTGAAACGGATAAAGAATCCGGATATATCGTTTTAGCACACCATTTAATTTTGGATGGTTATAGCGGCCGTATAATGCTTAACTACCTTTATGATAATTTAAATTATAAAGATTTTATCGGAAGCACAGAACCTTACCGGCAATATATACAAAACGAAAAAAACTATAAAAGCTCTAAGCGCTATAACACAGACCAACGTTTCTGGTCAAAACAGTTTTCCTTAAATCCCAATTGCTCAATATTTGAAGAAAAGAAAACCTCATTCGATTATGCATCTGATGAGGTTAATTTCCGTGTAGCACCTGAACTGTTTGATAAAATTAAAACATATTGTCACAATAACGAAATATCTGTTCAGAGCTTTTTCAATACAGTATATTCTGTATATATTTACAGAACATCAGGAACCGATTTTTTCACTCTTGGTGTTCCCGTACTCAACAGAACCACAGAAGCTGAGCTTAATACTATTGGTCTTTATATGCATATCGTTCCTTTGCTGGTACGGATTTCGGAGGACTCTTTTTTGAAAAATGCTATCAATGTAGAAGATGCTCAAATGAACTTATTCAGACATCAGAAATTTACCCAGCACGATATAAAGGAGCTTTTAAAAAAAGAAGGTAAACTTCAGAACAATCTTTTTGATATAGCTGCTGATTATCAGACGTTTGAAGAAAACGAAGACTATGAATTTGAATTTGTTTACAGCAACTCTCTTTCTGTACCGTTGGAAATTCATATGCAGTCCTTCGGCGATGAAAAGCATAATCTCAAAATCCGCTACAGAACATCTATGTTCAGTGAAAAAGAAATTCAGACTATGATCAATTCTGTAATCGCTATAGCTGAAGACGCACTTGAAAATCCAAATAAAAAAATCAGCAAACTTGAAATGATTTCGATTGAAGAAAAGAAAAAGCTTCTTTACGACTTCAACGATACTGTACATAGCTATGATGTTCCTGAAAGCTCCACTCTGTACAGTCTTTTCGAAAAAACTGCAAAAGAAAAGGAAGGAAAAATCTGCATAAGAACAGCAGGTAGATCAGTGAGTTTCACAGAACTGTTGAAAAATGCGGAGAAACTTGATGCAGAAATAAGAAAAATTACAAACGGACAAAAATCTGTAATTGCAGTTATTGCTGAACGTTCTGTTGAAATGTACAGTGCAATTTACGGCATAATCCGCGGAGGCAATGCATATCTGCCGATTGATCCGGATTATCCTCAGGAACGAATAAACTATATTCTCAAAAACAGCGATGCTGCTGCGGTTGTTGTACAGGATAAATTTGTCAATCTTTCCGGGAATGTACCTTTCATCAATATAACCGAGTTGACAAACAGCTCTGAAGATAAAGCGCAAAATATACCCGAAAGCAGCGCAAACCCCAATGACACGGCTTATGTTATTTACACCTCAGGCTCAACAGGAAATCCCAAGGGCGCCAAGATAAGCCACAAATCTGCCGTTAACCGAATACTCTGGATGCACAATAAATACCCTCTCGGACAAGATGATGTCATACTTCAGAAGACACCCTACACATTTGATGTATCCGTGTGGGAGCTTTTCTGGTGGGGTATATGTGGTGGTTCTCTGACTGCATCAAGGCCCGGAGAACACTTTTTACCGGCAAAAATACTCGATGAAGTTTACTGTAATAGAGTTACCCACCTGCACTTTGTCCCGTCCGTATTTGAGATTTTTATTAACTATCTTGAATCACACAGGGAGGAGTGCAGTAAGTTTGATTCTGTAAGATACGTATTTTTATCAGGAGAAGCTTTGTCTGCAAACCTTGTGCAACGTTTTTATAAGCTTTATGATTATAACAGAGTTACTCTTCACAACCTTTACGGTCCGACAGAATGCGCCGTTGATGTAACTTACTATGACTGTGTACCCATAGACCTTGATCCTGTACCTATCGGAAAACCTATTTACAATACTCAGTTATATGTCGTGGATAAACACTGCAAGCCCACGCCTGTCGGTGTAACAGGTGAACTTTGTATTGCCGGCACCAATGTAGGTCAGGGTTATCTCAACAATCCGGACCTCACAGCAGAAAAATTTATTGATAACCCCTTCGGTAAAGGTAAGCTATACAAAACAGGAGATAATGCCTATTGGAGAGATGACGGTCAGCTTATTTTTTGCGGAAGAATAGACGGGCAGGTTAAAATTAACGGGCAGCGTATAGAAATTGAAGAAATAGAAAAAACTATCTCAAAGGTTTCGTTTGTAGAGTCTGCAGCAGTTGTTGTAAAAAATGTGAAGCCCAAAGATAATCTTGTTGCTTTTTATTGCGGAAAGAAAGATATTGGGGACGAAATAAAAGAAGCTTGCTCAAGGACACTTCCAAGATATATGATCCCTGCTGTTTTTGTACGGCTTGATTCATTTCCGTTGAACCAAAGCGGGAAGCTCGACAGAAAGGCGCTCATAGAATATACAATTGAAGTCGATGAATCACAAGAACAGGATGAGCCAATCAACGATTATGAAAAATTAGTCTGTGAGACATTCAAATCAGTGCTTGGAGTAAATAATATCGGTAGAAACAGCGACTTTTTTGAGTTGGGCGGAACCAGTCTTTCGATGATTTCGGTCCTGAGTGAAAAATGCTTTGAAAAAATTTCTTCTTCAGAGTTTATAATAAACCCAACACCCGCTAAGCTTGCTGTTGTAATGCAAGAAACAAATAAAACTTTTTTAAAACACCTTGAACCGTTATATGTATCAAACGAATCGGACAAGGTACTGCTGCTTATACCTTACGCAGGCGGCGGTCCTGAAGCATACGGCAGTTTTGTTTCTGCTTTAAAAAACAAAACTGAACAAATCTCCGTATATTTCTCAGGCTATCTTCATTCAATCGAGGAATGTAAGGAAGCGGCTGAAGAAATTGCTACAGTTCTTGCAGGAAAAGAGATTTATATTTATTCTCATTGCGTCGGCTCCGCAGTTGCTTTACAGATATTAAAACACCTTAAAGGGTTGGATTGTCCTGTAAAGCATTATACTGCCGGTGCAAGTATTCCGCCGTCAAAGCCTACGGAAAAGAATATCTGGAATATTATTCCGGATAAAATTCTTAAAACCGTCCTTTCAAAAGCCGGTGCAAAACTTGATAACATATCCGACGAAGCTCTTAATGATTTATTTATAAGATTCAGAAAAGACACTGATTTTGCAAATATAAGTTATTGTGAGTTTCGGGAAAAGATTGAAATTCCCACAAGTCTGATTATCAGTAAAAAGGATTTATTTACAAAAAATTATCTAAAATTTGAAAAGGCTTGGAAAAAGTATGTTGTAGCTATAAACAACACTTTTTATATAAACTCAGACAGCCATTATTTTCAAAGCGATAATGTTGAAGCTTTTATGGAAATATTTCAATCTCTTATATAAGAAAATATTTCTTGATAACAATTATTGTTTCAGTGATTCCCTCACAAATTCACCAGGCTACATCTCTACGCACATAACAAAAGCGTTGCAGACAGGTACACATCACACCTCCACTGCAGCGCCCGGTTTTATAAGCCTTTATACTTTAAGAAAAACCTCAATAAAACAACGCTACCCTTGCTGATACAATAGTATCAGCAAGGGTAGTTTTTTTGATTCAGCAACAGCTGATACAGCGCAGCAGATTTGACAGTGTTGCATATGTTACAGTTTATACAGGTAATTAACATAAACTTAATAATCCATTGTCTTAATTTGGATTTTTGAAAATTAAACTTGTTATGTAATCTGAATGAATGGATGTGTAACTATGAAAAAATACGAATGGATTCGAAATGATACTGCAGCAATTATGTTTTCTGCAATCGATGACAATTATAATTCCCGCATATTCAGAATATCTGCCGTTTTCAAAAACGAGGATATAGACCCCGAGCGTCTTGAAAAGGCAGTAGAACTGACCATGCCACGGTATCCCATTTGTACGTACAGAAACAAAAAAGGCTTTTTCTGGACATATCTCGAAAAAACAGACAGTCTGCCTTCGGTTATGCCCGAGGAATACTGCCCTGCCGCACTCAGAAGACTTGGCAGATTCGGTAAGCCCGAAATGGTTTTTCTTTATCATAAACGCAGAATTTCCATTGAGGCAAACCATGTTTACGGAGACGGCACCGGCTTTCTTGAAATATTAAAATCTGTTGTTGCACAGTACATGGTGCTTGGCGGTATTGATAAAAATGAATTTTCCGGAATACGCTTTGGCGATATTGCTCCAAGCGAAGCTGAGACAGAAAACCCTTGTATCCGTTATAAAAACAAGGAAAAAGTACAAAAGCCGAACCGTGACAGAGCATACGTTCTTCCGAGAAATTTCGATGATAATTATCAGAATTGTATAAACGGATTGATTGATACGGAAATTCTTAAGAGCTTGTGTAAAGAAAAGGATATCACCGTTACCGAGCTTCTTTCTGCTGTGCTTATTCTCTCTATGATAAGCACCGAAGCTGAACCGATTAACGATACGATAATAATAGATGTGCCCTGCAATCTGAGAAAATTATTCCCGACGGATTCTGTAAGAAATTTTACCTCCACAGTTCCCGTGCATTTTTCACCTGAAGGCAGAAAGAACTACACTCTCGATGATATTATCGAAGCAACAAGAGGTCAGCTGAAAAAATATAACTGCAAGCAAACCCATCAGGCATTCATCAATTCTAACTGTGCACTGACAGAAAATAAAGTTCTTCAACCTGTTCCCTATTTTATAAAAAAGCCTGTAATCAATGCTATGCAGAAAAAATCACATAACACAGAAATGTCTGTCATTCTTACCAATATGGGAAATGTAGTTTTGCCCGATATAATGCACAGAAAAATTGAGCGTTTTGAATTTACTAACGGTGATACAAGAGTATACAATATGCCCTTATCCTGTTCTGTTATCGGCTTTAACGGATATATAAATATGGCCTTTAACCTCAGCGGTAAGGACCGCAGTATACCTCGTGAGTTTTTCCGCATTCTTACTTCAATGAATATTCCCGTAAGAATTGAAAGCTCAGAAGAAAACGGTGTTGAGAACAAAGCTGAGGTTACACCTAAGATGTGTGACAAATGCGGTGTCAGAATCGGTGAAGAATATTCAAATTGTCCTCTTTGTGACGCTGAACCCACCAAAACCGACAGTAAAGATGAATACTTTAAAACTGCTTTATATCCTCAGCCGTATAAGAAGATAAAGCATAGATATTCGTCGGGTGTAAGCTTCGGTTTATCCCCGGAAAAAATAAAAGCATATTTCATTCTTCAGCCGTAATACAGGCGGTATTGAAATGACTGAAAAATAATGGTTGCAGACGATAAAAAGAACATTTTTTGCTTCCTGATTATTTCACTTTTAATATTGTCAGAGAGACTGATACAGAAAGGACTAATAAAATGACTATAATAAAATCTCATCCCTTCGGAATACAAAGAAAAATTGTCGCCAATATGACAGCCGATTCCAACAGAAATATTCCTCATGTTACATATATGTATGAGGCTGATGTAACAGAGTTTTTCGCATATTATAAGGAGCTTAATGCAAAAAATCCCGCTGATAAAAAAGTAACCTTCAATACTGTAATTTTAAAGGTTATAGCAGAAGCTCTTAAGAAAGTCCCTAACTTAAATGCTCATCTTGAATTTAACAGAAAGCTCGTCAGAGGTAAGCTTCATATTATCAAGGAAATCAATATTACTATGCCTATGATTTTTCCTAACGGTGAAATGATGACGGTAAATCTTATTGATTTCGGAAATAAAAATATTTATGAAATGACCGAATATATTGATAACCTGAAAAAGAAGATGGACAACTCAAATCTTGAGCATGCTATGTTTGAAGTATCATTAAGAGATACTCTTAT
>JAZUAZ010000095.1:0-2283 GCA_045638245.1 Acutalibacteraceae bacterium
CCGTTTTCGGGGTTGTAGAATTTGATATCGTCAATCAGCACATCGACCTCTGTGATGATGCTTTCCTTTGCTTTAACGCTTACACGCTTGAAGCCCTTGAGCACCTTGACAGGTCTGTCTTTTTCTGTGTTGTCACTGCCGACATAAATCTGAATTACCTCATCACCGTCAACATCGCCGATATTTTTTACAGTAGCAGTAACCTTGATTTGTTCTTTATCTTTTTCTAAAGAATTACACTCAAGCTCAAAATCAGTATAGGAAAGACCGAAGCCGAAGGGATAGTGAGCTTCAATGCCTTTTTTGTCAAAGAGGGTGTAACCGTGATAATAGCCGTATTCAATATTTTTATCCTTTGCGCCAAGGTGAAGGAAGGGGGGATAATCCTCTGCCTTTTGGGCTATTGTAAAAGGAAGCTTACCTGCAGGTGTAACATCACCGCTTAAAATATCAGCCAGAGCATTACCACCCTCAAGCCCGCTGTAAAAAGACATAACAACGGAATCGGCAAGGTCAATCCAATCCTTGATAACATAAGCACTGCCGCCCATAATGTTTACAATGAGCTTTTTACCGAGAGTGGAAAGAGCCTTTATGAGAGTTACATCCTCTTCGGGAATTCTTAAATCTGCTCTGTCACCGCCTGAGCCCTTGGGCTTTTTCTTTACATTGCCGAGGTTAACAAGGAATTCACCCTCCTGAAGCCAGTCACTGCCCACGCATACAACTATGTAGTCACACTTTGCAGAAGCTTTCATAGCTTCCTTACAGCTTGAGCCGTTATAGACGGAAACATTCTCATCACCGAAACGGTTCTTCATACCCTCATAAGGAGTAACGGCATAAGGACTGAAAACATTACTGCTTCCGTGGTCGCCTGTATTACGTTTATTTGCATATCTTCCCACAACGGCAATTCTTTTGCCTTCGGGAATGGGAAGAACTTTATCTTCATTTTTAAGAAGAACAATACCCTTTGTTGCCGCTTCTCTTGCGAGGGCAATGTGTTCGTGCGAAAGAATAACTGACTTATCCTGCTTTTTGTATTTGTGAAGAGTAGAAATAAGAGCTCTGAGTATTCTTACAGCCGATTTGTTGATATCCTCTTCGGTTATCTCACCTTTTTTAAGAAGATAGGAAAGTGTAGCATAACGGAAAAGGTAGGGCATTTCCATATCCATACCTGCCTTAAGGCTTCTCTTTGCATCGTAAATGCCGTAGAAGAAGTCGGAAAGTGAGAAGCCGTCAAAGCCCCACTTGTCGTGTAGAATATCAGTGAGAAGCTCTTTATTTTCACATGCATAGGTGCCGTTTACTCTGTTATAGGCACCCATAATTGACATAGCTCCCGCATCAATACACTTTTTAAAATGGGGCAGATATACCTCGTGAAGTGTTCTCTCGTCAGCTATGGCGTTAGCTGAAAAACGAAGGTCCTCAATGCTGTTGAGGGCATAATGCTTCGGGCAGGCGATAATGCCGTTATCCTGCATAGCTTTTGTAAGAGCAACACCCATTCTGCCTAAAAGATAAGGATCCTCACCGTAGGTTTCCTGAGCTCTGCCCCACATAGGATTGCGAAGAAGATTTATACATACACCTGCAAAAAGATTAGCATCAAGAGCCGATGCTTCCTTGGCAAAAACTTCACCAATGCGATATTCCAGTTCATCGTCAAAGGAAGCACCTCGGAGCATAGATACGGGGAAACAAGTACACTTGCCCATAACGATTCCACGGGGGCCGTCTGTGAACATTACGGGGGGTATGCCGAGTCGCTTACATCCGCCTGCAGGGTAGGCTTCACCGTTGTAGAAGCGTCCCTTTGTAAGAAAATTCTTTGCCGTTACACCGAGAGCGTGTCCCTGAAGAAGACGGATTCTTTCGCTGACGGTCATTTCCTTTAAAAGTAAATCTGCCACCTCATAAAGCTTTTCTTTTGTAGGCTCGGCAGAATAAAGCTCAGTCGCTTTTCTGAAATCCATAATATTTTCTCCTTTTTACGCCATTGTTGAAAGCATTTCTTTTGTAACCTCGTACTGTGTTTCCTTGCCGTTAAGGTAGTTATCAAGCTGTTCAATCATATAGTAAGCCATTCTGTGAGTTTCGTTGCCCATACTGCCTGCAATATGAGGAGTAATGATAGTGTTAGGACACCAGAACAGGGGATTTATGTAGGGAATATATTCTATCTTGAGTACATCAAGCACAGCCGTTCTTGACGGATGAAGAATGAGATTTTTGGCAAGGGCCCATTCGTTGACCTGATCGCCTCTGCCTGTA
>JAZUAZ010000096.1:0-2325 GCA_045638245.1 Acutalibacteraceae bacterium
GGCACTGCCTCTTCAAAGTTAACCCCGTAATCGTTGCCCTTGGGGTCCTCGATGGTAAGGCGGATGCTCTCGCTTGTGTAGTCAGCGGCAATTCTTGCGGCATCCTTCCAGGAAAGGCCTCTTACAATACCGCCAAGGCAGGTGCTTGAGAAAATGTCGCCTGTACCGTGGTAGCTTCTCGACTGCTTTTTGTGGGTGTAGTGGTAATATTCATCCTTTGCCGAATCATAGCCCATAACGCCTGTTGTGCCTTCCTCGAAGGATACACCTGTGAGGATTGCGATTTTTGCGCCGAGGTCGGTGAGCTTTTTAAGTATGCTCTTTACATAAGCCTCGTCGTACTTTTCCTTGTATTCCTCACCGAGCATAAAGCAGGCCTCGGTGATGTTTGGTACGATAATATCAGCCTTTGCACAGAGAGTAGCCATATATTTTGCGAAGGCTTCATCAAAAGCGGGGTAAAGCTTGCCGTTGTCAGCCATAGCAGGGTCAACGAAAAGGAGGCTGCCGTCCTTGCAGAAGTCATCAGCCATTTCCTTCATAAGGTCGATCTGCTCGAAGGAGCCGAGATAGCCTGTGTACATAGCGTCGAAGGTGATGCCCTCGTTTTTCCAGTGGTCGGTGATGGGCTTTATCTGGTCGGTAAGGTCCTTTACGGTAAAGCCGCTGAACATTGTGTGGGTTGATAAAACCGCAGTGGGAAGGATTGCCGCCTCAATACCCATAGCTGAAATGATGGGGAGAGCAACGGTAAGTGAGCATTTGCCCACGCAGGAGATGTCCTGAACAGTAACAATTCTTTTCATAATATGTACCGCCTTTTTTCTGTTTTAGTATTTACAAAGTAACTGTTTTACATTATACTTATATTTGACCATATTTAAATATCCAAAAAACGAATAATTTATAAGGTCAGATTGGGGTAGCGTATGCTTACTTATTCCTTTGAGGGAAGAAAAAACGAGAGCCTTTACGAATATCTATATAAAATGATAAAGCAGGATATCCTTTCGGGGAGATTGAGCGAGGGTGAAAGGCTTCCTTCTAAAAGAAGCCTTGCGGAAAATCTCAATATCAGCACAATTACCGTCGAAACCGCATACAGTCAGCTTGTAGCGGAGGGATATATCTGTTCAAGGGCAAGAAGCGGATTTTTCGTAGCTAAAATCGGTGAAGGCTTATCCGTAAGTACGGGGCAGAGGTCTGCTGCCCTTTCAGATACAGCAGTAAACGAAAGGGAGTATTCTGCCGATTTCACCGCAAACTACACGGAAAAGGACAGCTTTCCCTTTCTTACATGGTCAAGGCTTACCCGTGAGACCTTGTCGGAGCAGTGCGAGAAGCTTCTTTTAAGCTCCCCCTCTCAGGGTATATACGAGCTGAGAAAGGCTATTGCCGACTATCTTTTTCAGTTCAGAGGCATATCAGTCAGCCCTGACAGAATTATAGTCGGTGCGGGTACCGAGTACCTTTACGGTATTATTATCCAGCTTTTGGGCAGAGAAAAAAGGTACGCACTTGAAAATCCCGGATACAGAAAGATTGGGCGTATTTACTCGGCAAACGGTGTGGATTTCGTACCTATAGCCTACGAAAAGGACTGTGTGGATATGGCGTCTCTTGAAGCCTCGGGTGCTGATGTGTTACATATTTCTCCCTCGCATCACTTTCCTACAGGCGGTGTTACACCTATCGGTAAGAGGTATGAGCTTCTCAGCTGGGCAAAAAGCAAGGGCGGATACATCATCGAGGATGACTATGACAGTGAGTTCCGTCTTTCAGGCAGACCTGTACCGCCACTGCAGAGTATTGACAGTGAGGGACGTGTTATTTATATCAATACCTTTTCGAAAAGCCTTACTCCGACCATAAGAATCAGCTATGCAGTGCTTCCGCCGTCCCTTGCTGAAAAATACCGCAGAGAGCTCGGCTTTTATTCCTGTACTGTTTCCACTTTTGAGCAGACAACCCTTGCGAAATTTATCGAGAGAGGCTATTTTGAAAAGCATCTTAACCGTATGCGTACCTGCTACAGAGCAAGACGGGATAACCTTCTGCAGTGTATAAAAAAACATCCCCGTTACGGGATGGTAAAAATAAAAGAGGCAGACTCGGGCCTTCATTTCATCCTTGAGATAAATACAGACCTTCCCGACAGTGTGCTCAAGGAAAGAGCGGGAGAGAAGGGTGTAAAAATATCCTGTCTTAGTGATTACTACTACGGAGAAAAGGCGGACAGTCAGCATAAAATAGTTATTAACTATTCGTCGCTTGATGCAGGAAAAACAGAGGAAGCGGTTGAGCTTCTTTTCAGTGTAATATAGT
>JAZUAZ010000097.1:0-5145 GCA_045638245.1 Acutalibacteraceae bacterium
TTCTTTTTTTCTGTTGACAACGGCAAATAATTGTTGTATAATCAACAAGCTGTTAAAAACAGATGCTGATATAGCTCAGTCGGTAGAGTGCATCCTTGGTAAGGATGAGGTCACCGGTTCAAATCCGGTTATCAGCTCCAAACCCCTTGAAACTTAAGGTTTCAAGGGGTTTTATGCATTTATCTGAGTGTATCTTTTTTTAAATAAAACAAAATGATACCTTTGTAACAAAAATGAAACTTTTAAATACTGCAAAAATCTTTACAAACAACCTTAAAAACGATAGAATAATCCGGTAAATATTAACTTTTAACGGAGGTAAAATTTATGAAAATAATTAAAAAGTCTCTCTGTCTTCTGTTGTCCCTTGTTATGCTTATGTCGTGCTGCAGTGCTTTGGCTTCTGCCGATGACAGCTATGAGCATCTTCCGCAGATTTACGTTGAGGGTTTAGACTCGAAGCCTATATATTACAAGGATGACCCGGAGCAGAACCCGCTTTTCTATCCTATTGACGGAGATATGATTGTTTCAAATCTTCTTGATTACAAGGATAATATTGATGCTGCTCTTAAGGATTCCGATCCGAACCTTTTACGTAATTATATTTATGCATGGATCAACGAGTGCTACGGTATGATTGCCCTCGAAAAAGACGGATACACTATGAAGGAAGAGGTAACCGTACCCGAAACAACCCTTGACTATCAGGGTGACGGCAAGTACATATTCAACTATGATACCCGTATCGGACCCGTTGATGTTGCAAAAGAGCTTAACGAATACATAAAGTGGGTTCAGGAGGATTCAGGAAGCGAACGCTTCGAACTTGTTGGTGCAAGCTACGGTTCCTGTGTTGTTCTCGCTTATCTTGAAGAGTATCCCGATATGGTTCAGTATATCGATTCCCTTGTTTTGTCTGTGCCTGCAATAAACGGTGTTGATTTCATCGGTGAGCTCTTCAGCGGTAAAATAAATGCAGATCCTGATGCCCTTGTTTCTTTTGTTGAAGGCAAGCTTGATATCGAGGAGGTAAGTCTTCTTCTTTCTGCTCTTAATAAAACAGGCACACTTGATATGCTTCTTGATTCGTTCGTTGAGCCTGTAGCAAAAGCTGCATTCCTTGATGCGGTAATGGATATTATCCACGATATTTTCGGTACATGGCCCTCACTTTGGGCTTGTGTGGCTCAGGAGCATTTTTATGATGGACTTGTAAACATTTACGGTGAAGATTATGACAATCCCAATCATGAATATGCGGTACACATTGACAGGCTTATTTATTATCATGAGAATATTCAGGTGAATTACGTTGAAATTCTCAAGGATGCTGCTGACCGTGGCGTAAAAGTTAATGTTATCTGTAAGTATGGCTCAGCAACAATTCCTCTAAGTATGAAGGGGAATATAATGAGTGATATCTTTGTAAATCTTGAGGGAGCCTCCTTCGGAGCAACCTGCAGTATGCATCAGCAGAAGCTTCCTGATGATTATACTCAGGCTCTTTATACGGAGTATGATTTTATTTCACCGGATGGCTCGGTTGACGCTTCAACCTGTCTTTTCCCGTTTAATACATGGTTTGTCAAGAATCTCACTCATAGCGTAAAAAATGACGCTTACGTTGAACTTATAAACGCAATTGCTTATGAGGATCTTGATGTTTTTACAAGAGATGATCTTCCTCAGTATCTTGAAGTACCTGAGTATGATGATGAGGCGCTTGTACCTTCTGTTGAGACTGATGAAATTGTTGAAGAAACAACCTGGCTTCAGGATTTTATAAAGCTTATTTCAAAGCTTGTGAACATGCTCGCAGAAAAGCTTAAGGGTCTTTTTATTAAATAAATAAGTTTAAAAGGAACGGTACACAACTGCCGTTCCTTTTTTCTTACTCTCGCCCTTGACATTTTGGCTCCCGACTTGCTATAATTATCCTGACAAAATTTGAACTCAAACGGAAGTGATAAAATGAAAGCAATAATCGGCGGAAAAATTATCCTCAAAGACAGAATAGTCGAAAACTGCGCTTTGCTTTATTCCGATGTTATCGAAGGTATTGTACCTGCTGAGAACGTACCCTCTGATGCTGAGGTGATTGATGCTAAGGGCGGATATGTTGCTCCCGGTCTTATCGATATGCACATTCACGGCTATCTCGGTAAGGATGTCTGCGACGGTGAAGAAGAAAGCATCCGCACTATTTCAAAGGGGCTTCTTGCTAACGGTGTTACCGGCTATCTGCCCACAACAATGACCGAGGATATGAAGATTATCCGCAAGGCCCTTGAGGTGTGCCGTAATCTTAAAGAAGAAAGTAAATCCTGGGATGGTAGTGCTATTTTAGGCTGTCATGCAGAAGGACCCTTTATCAGCGAAAGCAAAAAGGGTGCACAGGATGCAAAGTATATCCTTAAGCCCGATGCAAAGTTTGTCAAGGAGTATGCTGATATAATCAAGTCAATCACCCTTGCTCCTGAGTGCGACGAAAACGACTTTTCTGCTATCCGTGAAATATGTCGTGATACGGATGTTCTCGTTTCAATGGGTCACACCTCAGCGGATTATGAAACTGCTATGGCAAGTGTAAATGCAGGTGTAAAGCACGTTACACATCTTTACAATGCTATGACACCTCACGCTCACAGAGCTCCCGGTGTTGTTACCGCTGCACTCAATGCTGATATAAGCTGTGAGCTTATAGTTGACACCTTCCATGTTGATACTGCACTTTATAATATGCTCTGGCGTCTTAAGGGCAGAAAGCTCTGCTTTATTACAGACTGTCTTCCCGCAGGCGGTCTTCCCGAAGGTGAGTACACTCTCGGCGGACAGAAGATTATTTACAAAGGAATAGTCTGCCGCCTTGAAGACGGTACTGTTGCGGGCAGTGTGCTTAAGCTTAACAAGGGTGTATGGAATGTTTATACCAATTCGGATATACCTCTTTACGAGTGTGTTAACTGTGCATCACTTAATCCCGCTTCGGCTCTCGGACTTGAAAAGACCAAGGGCTCACTTGAAATCGGTAAGGATGCGGATATAATTATCACCGACGGTGAATTCAATGTAGAAAAAACTATTATCGGAGGAGTAATCAGATATGAAGCTTAAAGTAAATGCAAAACTTGACCCTAAATTTCAGCCTTTATCAATTGTCTGCCGTGATATGCGCGAAGCAACAAAAGAAAACGGTCAGGAAATCGTAATTGCCGTTGAAAGAAACAAGGGCTACACAACTACATACAAGACCCGTATTTTTGCCGATGGCACAGGCCGCGATGAAGAAAACTTCCGCTTTGTTGAAAGAATTGCGAAGTCTCTTCTCTGGGTTGCGGGCGGTTATAAAATTTACATTGCAGGAAGTGAAACTGTAGGTGCAAAGATAAAAGAAGCATTTTCTTACGGCGGACTTCGTGACTTTGATGTATGCTTTATGGAGAAGGTGTACGAAGAAAAGTTTGAGGTAATCGTATGCGCTCTTGAAGATGCTCCCGAGGATAAGTCAGCCGCCGCACCTATCGGCAGACATCTTGATGGTTGCCGTATAGGTTTTGATGCAGGCGGAAGTGACCGTAAGGTAAGTGCAGTTATTGACGGTGAAAGTGTATATTCCGAAGAGGTTGTATGGTTCCCGAAACTTAATGCTGATCCCGATTATCACTATCAGGGAATCCTTGATGCTATGAAGACTGCGGCTTCAAAGATGCCCAGAGTTGACGCAATCGGTGTTTCATCTGCAGGTGTATATATCGACAACCGTATTATGGCTGCATCACTTTTCCTTAAGGTACCCGAAGATGAATTTGATAAAAAGGTTAAGAATATGTACCTTGATGTTGCAAAGGAAATCGGCGAGGATATTCCCGTTGAGGTTGCAAACGACGGAGACGTAACTGCTCTTGCAGGTGCGATGGATCTTAATGACGATTCCGTACTCGGTGTTGCTATGGGTACAAGTGAAGCCGGCGGATATGTTGACCCGCAGGGGAATATCACAGGCTGGCTCAATGAGCTTGCTTTTGTACCTGTTGATTTCTGCGAGGAAGCAATGGTTGATGAGTGGTCAGGTGACTACGGCTGCGGTGTTAAATACTTCTCTCAGGACGGTGTAATTAAGTGTGCTCCCTGGGCAGGTATTGAGCTTGACGAAAGTCTTTCACCTGCTGAGAAGCTCAAGGTTGTTCAGAAGCTTATGGCAGAGGGAGATGAAAGAGCTGCCGCTATTTACGATACAATCGGTGCATACTTTGGTTATGCAATCGCATATTATACTGAATTTTACGATATCAAGCACGTGCTTATCATGGGCAGAGTTACCTCAGGTGAGGGCGGTGTGATTCTTCTTGAAAGAGCACAGGAGGTTCTTGATAAGGAATTCCCCGAGCTTGCAAAGAAAATCAAGCTTCACATTCCCGATGAAAAATCACGCCGTGTAGGTCAGTCTGTTGCAGCAGCAAGTCTTCCTAAAATCAAATAATACTCAAGGACACCTTCGGGTGTCCTTTTTCGTGTGGGAGCAGTGAGTTGAAAAATAATTCTTTTTGTGATATTATAAAACAAAGGAGTGGTTATTACGGCAGTTAAAAAGCTTATATACAAGCATCTTAATACTTTAGGCTTTAGCAAATGCGGTCATACCTGCGTCAAAAAAATAAACGGCACAAACTGCTATGCGCTTGTGTCTGTTGAAAGAGACACACATCCTTCATATAAGGATATGAAAAGTTCAATAGAAAATGACGGCGCTTGTTATGTGGCATCTGACAGAATATTTTATGATATTCACTGTGATGTAGCATATTCGGATAAGGAATTAACTCCAAAGGATATGAAGGATAATTTTAAGGATGCGGATGTTGCCTGCTCACTCTGCGATGTTATGGATTATAATAAGCATAGGTTTTATAAAATTGATGACAGCGATGATATCCGTGTCGTAAATAATCTGCTTGCTTACTTTTATGAGCTGTTTTATGACCCTGTTTTTAATAAAAAACGCAGAAGCAGAATGGCGTCTGACGATAATGTCAGTCTGTATACTTATCTGAAAGAGTTCTTTGTACGTGGCACATTGGAATTCTTTTATGCCGAAACCCTGTGCAGATTGGCTTTTGATGAAGGCAAATATGAGGATGCTCT
>JAZUAZ010000098.1:0-4077 GCA_045638245.1 Acutalibacteraceae bacterium
GGATCAAAAACAACATATCTTTACGAAGATGAAGGCAAGTGGTTTGTTGAAGCCTCTTGATTTTTTTGGAAAAATAGTGTAGTATTGCAGTAGTTGTGCAAAAACACATAATATTCTACTATATTTTGTGTTTAAAACGAAATTAAAGAAAGGAAACTGATAAAATGGCTAATAAATCAGGTTATTCCGATAATGATATTGAAATGCTGGAAGGTGCCGACCGAGTCAGAAAAAGACCGGCGGTTATTTTCGGCTCCAACGGTATTGCGGGTTGCGAACACTCTGTTTTTGAAATTTTATCTAATTCTATCGACGAAGCACGAGAGGGATACGGAGATAAGATTGTTGTTACACGTTATTCCGACGGTTCTTTTGAAATTCAGGACTTCGGACGCGGTATTCCCGTTGGCTATAATCAGAAATATGATAAGGAAAACTGGGAAATAATTTTCTGTGAGATGTATGGCGGAGGTAAATATAATACTAACTCAAGCGGCAGCTATGAGTACTCACTCGGTCTTAACGGTCTCGGCCTTTGTGCTACTCAGTACGCAAGTGAATATATGGATGCCGAAATAAAAAAAGACGGTATGAAATATAATCTTCACTTTGAAAAGGGTATAAATATCGGCGGACTTTCGAGTGAACCTTATGCAAAGAGGGATACAGGTACAAAAATCAGATGGAAGCCCGACCTCGAGGTCTTCACTGATATCAATATTTCTCTTGAATACTTCCAGAACATTATGCAGAAGCAGGCCATTGTTAACCCAAAGGTGCACTTCGAGCTTAAAAATCAGATTAAAGGCGGCTTTGAAACCTTCACCTATTACTACGAAAATGGTATAAGCGATTACGTAAAAGAAATCGCAGGCGAAGACAGCATCTCATCCGTTCAGTTCTGGAATACCGAAAGAAGCGGTAAGGATCGTGATGATCTGCCTGAATACAAGGTAAGGCTTAATGTTGCACTTACCTTCTCTAATAAAAAGCAGCTTATCGAGTATTACCATAACTCAAGCTTCCTTGAATTTGGCGGTTCACCTGACAACGCTGTCAAAAGTGCTCTTGTTTCACAGATAGATTCTTATCTCAAGCAGAGCGGCAAGTATACGAAATCTGATGCAAAAATCAAGTTTCAGGATATTGCTGACTGCCTTATCCTTGTTTCGTCATCCTTCTCAACGGAAACATCTTATCTAAACCAGACGAAGAAGGCTATAACCAATAAATTTATCCAGGAGGCAATGGCTGAATTCCTGCGTCATCAGTTTGAGGTTTATTTCATAGAAAATAAGCTTGAGGCTGATAAAATTGCTGATCAGGTGCTTGTTAATATGAGAAGCCGTGTCAGAGCGGAAAGCACAAGACAGAGCCTCAAAAAGACTCTCGCATCTTCAAACGATATGGCGAACAGAGTACAGAAGTTTGTTGACTGCAGAAGCAAGGATATTGACAAGAGAGAGCTTTTCATAGTGGAGGGTGATTCAGCATTGGGCGCCTGTAAGCAGGCAAGAGACTCGGAATTCCAGGCTATTATTCCTGTAAGAGGCAAGATACTCAACTGCCTTAAGAGTGAGTACGATAAGATTTTTAAGAGCGAAATCATCACCGACCTTCTTAAGGTGCTCGGTTGCGGTGTTGAGGTGAGTACAAAGAGCATGAAGAATCTTTCTACCTTCTCACTTGATAATCTTCGTTGGAACAAAATTATTATCTGTACCGACGCCGATGTTGACGGATATCAGATAAGAACACTTATTCTTACTATGATTTACCGCCTTATTCCTACCCTTATCAAAGAGGGAAAAGTTTTTATCGCAGAATCACCACTTTATGAAATTACCAGCGGCAATGAAACATGGTTCGCTTACACTGAAAAAGAAAAGACCGATGCTCTTGAGGCGATTGGTAACAAAAAGTATGTTATTCAGCGTTCAAAAGGTCTTGGTGAAAACGATGCAGATATGATGAATCTTACTACAATGAATCCTGCAACGAGAAGACTTATTAAAATTGATCCTGCTGAAGCACAGGCTACGGCGGATAAATTCGATTTGCTTCTTGGGGATAATCTTACCGGCAGAAAGGACTACATCGCTAACTACGGCCATCTTTATATTGATATGACCGATGTGAGCTGAGAGGAGGTAATACTTTGGCTAAAAAGAAATCAGCAGAAAAAAAGAAGAAGGAAGATAAAGACCTTCTTAAAAATACCCATATTGCTAATGCGGGTGAAATGATAGAGCAGCGTATTACCGACACTCTTGAAATTAACTATATGCCCTATGCTATGAGTGTTATTCTTTCACGTGCCATTCCTGAAATTGACGGCTTCAAGCCTTCACACAGAAAGCTCCTTTACACTATGTATAAAATGGGACTTCTCTCGGGCGGCAGAACAAAGTCTGCAAACATCGTCGGTCAGACAATGCGTCTTAATCCTCACGGTGATGCGGCTATTTATGAAACAATGGTACGTCTTTCAAGAGGCAATGAGGCTTTACTTACTCCCTTTGTTGACTCAAAGGGTAACTTCGGTAAGGCGTATTCAAGGGATATGCACTATGCAGCAGCCCGTTATACCGAGGCTAAGCTTGAAGGCATCTGCTCCGAGCTTTTCGGTGAAATTGACAAAGATACAGTCGATATGGTTGATAACTACGACAGTACAATGAAGGAGCCTTCACTGCTTCCCGTTACATTCCCTTCGATTCTTGCTAATGTTAACTTAGGTATTGCCGTAGGTATGGCAAGTTCAATCTGTTCCTTTAACCTTAAAGAGCTTTGTGAAACAACCATTGAGCTTATCAAAGACAGAGAGCATAATTGTATTGACACGATGCCTGCTCCTGATTTTGTCGGCGGTGGTACAATCCTTTGCAACCGTGAAGAAATGGAAGAGGTATACCGTACAGGTCGAGGTGGTATAAAGGTACGCGCAAAATATACCTATGACAAGGAATTTAATTGCATTGATATTACTGAAATCCCTCCCACAACCACAGCAGAAGCTATTATAGACAAGGTTATTGAACGTGTTAAGGCGGGCTCAATTAAGGAAATCACTGATATCCGTGATGAAACTGATAAGAACGGTCTTAAAATTACAATCGACCTTAAGAGGGGGACTGATGCGGATAAGCTTATGCAGAAGCTTTACAGACTTACTCCTCTTGAGGATTCCTTTTCATGTAATTTCAATGTTCTTGTCGATGGTTATCCGAGAGTTATGGGCGTAAAGGATATCCTTATCGAGTGGATCAGATTCAGAGGAAGATGTGTATTCCGTCGTGTGAGTTTTGAACTTAATAAAGCACAGAACAGACTTCATCTTCTCAAGGGTCTTGAAAAGATACTTATGGATATAGATAAAGCTATTGCTATTATCCGCAACACTGATGAAGAAAGCGAAGTTATACCCAACTTGATGATAGGATTCGGTATTGATGAGATTCAGGCTGAATACGTTGCTGAAATCAAGTTGCGTCACCTTAACCGCGAGTATATCCTTAAGAGGCTAAAGGATATAGAAAATCTGGAGGAAACTATCAAGGATATGAACGATATCCTCTCATCAAAGGCAAGAGTAAGGAAAATTATAATCGGTGAGCTTAATGACATTATCAAAAAGTACGGCACTGACAGAAAGAGCACAATCCTTTATACAAGTGAAATCGAAGATGAAAGTACTGAGGAGGAGATTCCCGACTACCCTGTAAATCTTTTCTTTACCAAGGAAGGATACTTCAAGAAGATTACTCCGCTTTCACTTCGTATGGGCGGAGAACATAAGCTCAAGGAAACCGATGAAATAATACAGAGCTTTGAGACTACAAATAACAATGATCTTCTTTTCTTTACAGATAAGAATCAGGTTTATAAGGCTAGAGTTTCCGATTTTGCAGACAGTAAGGCAAGTGTGCTTGGTGATTATATCCCTTCCAAGCTTGAGATGGAAGAAGGGGAGCAGACTGTTTATATGGTACTGACTAAACAGTACGAGGGCTTTATGCTGTTCTTTTTTGAAAACGGTAAATGTGCGAAGGTAAGCCTTTCCTCATATGCCACAAA
>JAZUAZ010000099.1:0-4368 GCA_045638245.1 Acutalibacteraceae bacterium
ACTGCAGCCGTAGGGGTGGGAGAAGAAAAGTGCTCCCGTTTTTTCCGCAAGAGCCTTGCCCACACTGTTTATACAACCTACGGTGGGGATAATCCATATATCGTTTCTTATGCCGATGTCTCCGTTTTCTCTGACATAGGCATCGATTTCAAAGGGTTTTTCGGGGGCGAGGGGAGTAAATTCGGGCTTATATTCGTAGGAAAGAAGGTCACCGAGCCCTGTTTTCATATTATGGGAATGTACCTTTGCTCCCTCAGATATATCCTCGGTTGCAGTACCGATAGGGTAGCCGTACTTTATTACTGCATCCCCCTTTTTTATATCGGTAAGGGCAAACTTGTGTCCCGATTCAAGGTCAACGGCAACATTGTCTTTTTCGTTTATTCTGACAGTATCCATTCCATTGCTCCTTTTGCACCGAGTGCTTCGATTTTACCGTAATATTCCGTAATAATATCGGTCATATCACTGAGGTCTGTCTGCCAAAGAGCGGTATCTGCGAGAATATCCGCAATGCTGTCATTCTTCATTGCTTCGGTAGCATTTTCAGCGTCAACGGGCTCATCGTGTTTGTAAAAGCGGATGAGATAAGCGAGTGACATTGAAAGTCCCTTGGGGTAGGAACCGTTATCTGCCTTGTATTCGAGAATGGTGGGGAGTACTCTTACTGCAAACTTACTTACGCAGTTGAGTACGATTGAACGCCACTTATGCTGAATGAAGGGGTTTCTGAAGCGGTCGAGAACACTATCAGCAAAGGCGAGAGTATCCTCGGTTTCACCGATTGTGGGAAGAATTTCTTTTCTCAGGCAGTAATCGAGAAAGCACCTTGCGGTTTCATCCTTCATTGCCTCGCCTACGGTTTCAATGCCTGAAAGAAGAGCACCCGCAACAAGGGATGTGTGTGCACCGTTGAGAATTCTTACCTTGGTCTTCTTATAGGGCTTGGCATCCTCAGTCCAGATGACATTGAAGCCTGCCTTTTTAAGAGGTAATTCATCCTCAAAGTTACCCTCGATGACCCAAAGGTGGAAAATCTCCGCAGTATCAAGAAATTTATCGTCAGGGTGGATATCCTTTGTTTCATCGTTGGGATAGCCCGTTACAATGCGGTCAACAAGGGTATTCGCAAAGGTGTTTTCAGTTATTATCCACTCTTTAAAGCCGTCGCCAAGCTCCCATAAATCTGCATATTTAAGCACACATTCACGAAGGGCGTCACCGTTATTGTCGATAAGCTCGGTAGGAAGAAGAATAAAGCCGCGAAGCCCCTTTTCATAGCGTCTGTAAAGAAGCTGAGTAAGCTTTCCCGGGAAGGAGAGACAGGGCTTATCAGAGAAGCGGCAGCTCTCGTCAAAGGCAATACCCGCTTCGGTTGTGTTGGAAACGATGAAGCGGAAATTCTCATTATCTGCAAGGGATATAAAATCCTCGTAGCTTTTATATGGGTCGATTGCTCTTGAAATTGATTCTATAAGGCTGTGCTCGTTTTTAATCTCGCCCTTTTCGATGCCGCGAAGGTAGAGGTTGTACTTACAGTCCTGCGCTGAAAGAAGGGCACATTTTCCGCCTGCTCTGGGCTGAATTACAACTGCCTTACCGTCGTAAATGCCCTTTTTATTCATTGTATCAAGAAAGCTGTCGATGAAGCCGCGAAGAAAGTTGCCTTCACCGAATTGAATAACTGTTTCCATCATATCAGTCACCTATCTTTATAAGAAGCTTTGCGAGAGTACCGTTATTGTTACGGAGTGCCTCGAAGGCATCAATGGCGTTTTCCATATCATATATACCGCTGACCATTTTCATAACGTCAGCTTTACCTTCGGCAACAATGTTAATGTTGTTGAGGAAATCATCCTTAAGGGCATTTCTGCTGCCGTGTACGTTAAGCTCCTTCTTGAGAAGTACGGAATGATTGAAGCTTGTCTCTCTCTTGCCGTTGACTATGAGGATGATGTTACCCGCAAAGGCAGCATTGTCAATACAAGCAAGGAAGGTTTCGGGAGCACCGCAGGCTTCGATGCAAACATCAAAGCCGTTACCGTCGGTGAATTCCCTTGTGAATTCCTCGAGGGACTGATTTTTTGTGTTTACGACCGCATCAGCGCCGTACTCCTTCGCAAGGTCGAGACGGTTATCGAGGATATCCGCAACAACGATGCGACCGCATTTCTGCTTAGCGGCAAGAAGGGCAAAAAGACCGATGGGTCCCGCACCGATTACGAGTACGTTATCGGTTTTCTTAATTTCAGCTCTTGAAATTGCGTGCTGAGAAATCGAGAAGGGCTCGATAAGAGCTAATTCCTCGGCGGAAAGACCCTTGCCCTTGTAGATTCTCTCAACGGGCATTGCTATGTATTCGCAGAAGGCACCGTCTCTCTGTACACCCATTGTCTGATTGTCGGTGCAGCAGTTTACGAAGCCTCTCTTGCAGGAATAGCATTCACCGCAGTTGAAGTAGGGATTGCAGGTTACGATATCGCCCGCCTTGAGACCTTTATCATTTTCGGGGATGCTTACTATCTCAGCGGAAAACTCGTGACCGGGGATTCTCGGATAGGTTGTGAAGGGCTGATTGCCCGTAAAGGATGCAAGGTCAGCACCGCAGATGCCTACATACTTCACCTTAAGAAGAGCCTCACCCTCCTTAACCTCGGGCATGGGTATATCTCTTATTTCTATTTCATTGGGATTGGGAATTACAATAGCCTTCATTTTATTTATCCTCCTCGATAAAGTCTTTGTTCCAGATTACGCCTGTCTTAAGGGGAGCGCCCTTGCAGAATATTTTGTTTTCATATGCGTCAAGGGGATCAGTGATGAATTCATCCTTGTCAATAAGCTCAACAACCTCATCGTAGCGGCTGTCAACAAGTACGTCAATAGCCTTTTCCATATGCTCCTGACGGAAGTTGATTGATGCAAAAATAAGATGATTCTCAAAGCCGAATGGCATGGTGTCGTACTTTACAACGGGACCTAATGAGAAGCTGTTATATACGCCGTTGCAGCCGAGCACCTTATGCTCGAAGGCTACTCTGTGCTCTATATCCGTACCGCTTGTGCCTACAAACATTGTGGCTCTGCCGCCGAGCTTTTCGATGATTTTATCTGCAGTTTCCTTTTCGGAAAGTCCTGAGGTGCAAAGATAGTCTGCCTTTGCAATCTCCTTTGAGAAGACAACCTTCTTGCCTGTTTCCTCTGTTCTGCCGATGAAAAGAATCTTCGCATCGGGGTGGTGGCGTCTTATCTGGTCGGCAATGAAAAGTCCCGTCATACCGAGACCGAAAACAACTGTTCTTTCAAAAACCGCATCCTTTGCGATTTTTCTTGCCTCAACCTCACTGCATTTATGCTTTGCCATTTCGATTCTGAAGTTGTGAGCCTCGCCGAGGTCTTCCATTCTTTCAAGCTGGAAGATAGCACAGGCGTAGGGGTCGGCAAAGGAAAGTCTCTTCGCAACGGAAAGGGGGAGCTTTGTAAGTCCCTCGTACCTCTCGGGAAGACGAAGGAGCATATCGGGGTTGAAGTAGTTTTTGTCGCAGAAAAGTCCGTCGGCACCGTCGCAGCCGTACTCAAAATAGGTTTCGTCCTCTCTGTAGCGGGTGGGGTCGTAGCTGTCACCGCCACGGATGAGTACTATAGCAAAGCGGTTCATTGAGGGTACCCACACAACACCCTCGTGACCGTTGATAAGTCTGTTTTCACCCTCGGGAAATTTCTTTGAAAGCTTGCTGTCTCTGCCCATTTTCATAAGCTCGAAGTCAGTGCCGCAGAAGCCCTGAAAAACGGGATGAGCTTCAACGCCCTTATAAAGAGGCTCTCCTCTGAGTCTCTGTCTTTCGGGATTTATAAGATTTATCTCGCCGTATTTTATCGGCAGAGCGCTGTCATTCTGAAAATATGTACCGTAGGTTTTCATTGTCTGTACCGTCCTTATATATTATATTTCCGAGAAAAACTCAAGTATTTCGCTGTAATACCAAAGAAGAGTCTTGTCGCCGCTCATAAATATCTCGTGCTTTGAATTTTTAACATCTTTTATTTTCACATCCGCTTTTTCGGCAAAAATCTCCGTATATTCACCTAAAAGCTGTCTGTCCTCTTCAGGCTTGAATATAAGCATATCAACGCTCAGCTTTTTAATACCCTCGTCTGATAAAATCCTGTCTCTTGCTTCAAGAGAAGCCTTCACCCAACCGAAGGAGGGACCGCTCGTCTGATAAAGAGGCTCCCTTTTTCTCTTTTCATGGTAATAGCTGAAGCGCTGCGCACTTACCGCATCACTCTGTTCTACGGTCTGCGAAGGGTTAAATACACATCTTCCCGGTGCCGATACAGTACTGCCGCCCAAAGCACAGATAA
>JAZUAZ010000100.1:0-8803 GCA_045638245.1 Acutalibacteraceae bacterium
AAGGCGATACCCTGAGCATCCATATACTTTTTATTGATGGGCCACATATTGTCTCTTGAAAGAGGCTTGCCGTTTTTGAGAAGCTCATCAATAACGTCAACTGCAATCTGTCCCTGTACGAGAGAGGATGTGCAGCCCTCGCCGCAGGTAGGCTTTGTCATACAGCCTGCATCACCCATTGCGATGAAGCCGTTGTCAACGAAGGAATATACACTTCTGCGATAGGGAGTCATACCCTTTTCAACCTTATCAACGGTATATCTGGGCCAGGGTACGTTCTTCTGCCACTGCTTGAAGATTTCCTCTGAATAGGCATAGCTGTAGTTACCGCCTATACCGAGAATTGCACCGTGAGGCTCACCTGAGGGCGCAGACCATACTGCCTTGTAGTTGAGGAATGAGGCGTGAAGTGCCTCGGGGTCAACGTCGGGACTGTCATAGGTCACATAATAGATAACAACATAGAAAATATCCTCGGGAGTGAGCTTGTAGTTTTCTACCGTTGAATCGTCTGGCATCTTTGTTCTTGCAACTGCGGGAATACCCGAACAGTCGGCAACGAGCTTAGCCTCTGCTTCGAATTCACCCTCTGCAGTTTTGTACTTCACACCTGCTACCTTGCCCCACTCATCCTTTACGAAGTCAACAAAGGAAGCACCGTAAATAAATTTTGCTCCTGCTTTTTCGGCATAGTCGCTCATGAGCATTATGTATTCGTGCTTGTGAAGACCTACGATTGTGTCGGGTACATTCTTCTTAGGATAGTTGCCGTAGGGTGAAAGCATGGGTGAGCCCTCAAAGGTGAAGCCGAATTCCTTATCGCCCTGCTTGGGTATTTCAAGGAAGGAGCGCTCCATTTCCTTCTTGGGCATATGGAAAATATCGTACTCTCTTGATACGTTTTCTTTTTCATTCTTCTCGATTACAAGAACGCTGTGTCCTCTCTGAGCCATCTGGCGGGCAAACCAAGCACCTGTTGTTGAGGCACCGATAACGATAATATCATACTTCTCCATAGTGAATACTCCTTTTTACAAGTTTTCAGTTTAAAATATTTTAACACTTATGTTTAATAATTACAATATTTTACTGACATTTTATTATTTTTAATTTAATTTGACTAATAAGAAAAAGAGAATTTTTTAATAAGCTCTGCTGCAAAAAAACAAATAATCCTGTTTTTCCTATTGTAATTGCAGCCGTTTTTTGGTACTATAAAATGGTATGTAGCACAAAAGAAGAGAATTACCTCGGAAATCTTATATAAAAAGCGTATTTTTTATATATCCGACGGATCTGTGCAGCTATAATTAAAATGAAATAATTTTTATAAAGGAGAAGAATCATGAGCGAAAAAGACTACAAAAAAATTCTTGACGAATTAACTCTTGACGAAAAGCTTTCCCTTCTTTCAGGTAAGACCTTCTGGCTTACAAAGGACATTAAAAGAGTGGGCATCCCCTCGGTATGGATGAGCGACGGCCCTCACGGTCTGAGAAAGGAAAAGGCATCCGCAGGTACCAACATTATGCAGGAATCCGAAACCTCAACCTGCTTCCCCACTGCAGTTACAACCGCATCCTCATGGGATGTTGAGCTTATGGAAAAGGTGGGCGAAACCATCGCTGACGAAGCCAAGGCTCTCAAGGTTACAACCGTACTCGGCCCCGGCGTAAACATCAAGAGAAGTCCCCTTTGCGGCAGAAACTTCGAATATATCTCCGAGGACCCCTTCCTCACCTCAAGAATGGGTGCTGCTTACGTTCACGGCGTACAGAAGGAAGGTATCGGTGTAAGCCTCAAGCACTACTGTGCAAATAACGAGGAGCATATCAGAATGTGCATCGACACCGTTGCCGATGAAAGAACGATGAGAGAAATTTATCTTCCCGCCTTCGAGCACATCGTAAAAACCGAGCAGCCCACAACCGTTATGTGCAGCTACAACAGAATTGAGGGTACATATCTTGCAGAAAACAAGCGTTACCTTACAGATATTCTCCGCGGCGAATGGGGCTTCAAGGGTATTGTTGTAAGTGACTGGGGCGCAGTTAACGACAGAGTACTCGGTGTCAAGGCAGGTCTTGACCTTGAAATGCCCGGTAACAACGGTATGAACAACGCAAACATAAAGAAGGCTCTCGAGGACGGTACCCTCACTATGGACGAGGTTGACGCAGTTGCTCTTCGTATGATTAAGTTTGCCTTCGAATGTAAGGAAAACGAGGGCAACGGCTATGATATCGACTTCAAGGCTCATCACGAGGTAGCAAAGCAGGCAGCTCTCAGTTCTGCAGTTCTTATGAAGAACGACAATGCTATCCTTCCTCTTAAGAAGACAGACAGCGTTGCAGTTATCGGTGCTCTTGCAAAGAAGCTCCGCTATCAGGGTGCAGGCTCAAGCCACATCAACGCATGGAAAACTGTTTCCTTCCTTGACGCTCTCAAGCTTAACGGCAAGGCAGTCACATACGCTGACGGCTATTCACTCAAGGGTGACGGCTTCAGCCCCAAGCTTATCGAGGAGGCTTGTCAGGCTGCCAAGATGAGAGATGCTGTTATCGTATTCGTAGGTCTTACCGATGCCTTCGAAAGTGAAGGCTTCGACCGTAAGCACATCAAGATGCCCTCATCACACGCATTCCTTATTGATGCTCTTTCAAGAGTAAATCCCAACATTATTGTTGTACTCTCCTGCGGCTCACCCGTACAGATGAAGCCCTGGGACAGTCAGGCAAAGGCTATTCTTAATATGTACCTTGCAGGTCAGGCAGGCGGTGAGGCTTGCTACGACCTTATCTTCGGTAAGGCTAATCCCTCGGGTAAGCTTGCAGAGACCTTCCCCCTCATCAATGAGGATGCTCTTTCAGCTCAGTACTTCCCCATGGGTCCCCGTACTGTTGAATACCGTGAAGGTATCTTCGTGGGCTACCGCTACTTCGACACCGCAAAGAAGGCTGTTGCTTATCCCTTCGGACACGGTCTTTCATACACAAGGTTCGAATACAGTGACCTCAAGCTTTCAAAGAAGACAGTGAAGGAAGGCGAAAAGCTCACAGTTACCTTCAAGCTTAAAAATATCGGTGAGGTTGACGGTGCTGAGGTAGCTCAGGTATACGTTGCAGCTCCCGAAAGCAAGATTTTCAAGGCTGAAAAAGAGCTTAAGGGCTTTAAGAAGGTATTCCTCAAGGCAGGCGAGAGTGCAAAGGTTGAAATTGAGCTTGACGAAAGAGCCTTCAGCTACTACAACGTAAACATCTGTGACTGGCACGCAGAAAGCGGCAAGTACGCTATAAAGGTCGGTGCATCATCAAGAGATATCCGTCTTGAGGGTGAGGTTACGGTCAAGACTGCAAAGGCTGATGTTCAGGTACCCGACTACAGTGAAACAGCTCCTGCTTATTACAATCTTGCAGAGACAACCTTTATCCCCGACGAGCAGTTTGAGACACTTCTCGGCAGAGAGATTCCCTGCAACGACGAGTTCAAGAAGGGTGAGCTTACAATCAACTGCTCCATAAGTCAGGTTGCAGTAAGCCCCTTCGGTAAGGGCCTTTACGGACTTCTCACAAACGGTGCCAAGGTTGTTGCTCTCACTGCGGAAAATCCCGATATGATTACCGAATCAATCAAGGATATGCCCCTTCGCTCCTTCAGCGGATTCACCGGCGGTATTCTTTCTCAGAAGAGTGTTGACGGTATCCTCGACCTTTGCAACGGCAAAAAGGGCGGCTTCAAGAAGCTTGTAGACGGCTTCAGAAAATAAGAAAATATCAATTGTGGCAGGCAACGAAAAACCGTTGTCTGCCTTTTTTATACCCGGGATAAAGCAACCTTTGACTATACTGACCTTTTGTGATATTATAAGAAAAATCACCGATGGAGAAAGCTTATGATAAATCTTGCAAAGGAAATCGGTCTTGACGATTCACTTGTGAGCCGTCTTTCTATGATGACCGTTAAAGAAAAATCAAAAACAGAAGACCTTGTCTCAAAATGTTTTGCGGACAATTTCTCCTGCCTTAGAAAGGAAAATCACCTCGTACGCCTTGCGGTTATACTCTGCTGTGCCGTTGAAGCAAGAAGCAGGTACCGTGAAAAAGGCATTCCCGACAGCATTTTTCTCGATACAATGTCCGATATAAAAATATGGTGCGAAAATGCCGGTAATAAGGGTATAAAAAATTACGGGTGGCTTAAAAATCACCTGAGACTTGAGCTTTTCCGTCTGGGCAGACTTCAGTTTCAGCTTTACGAATGTAAAAACAGAACCCTCAACTACAAAAGGCTTCCCTTTTCTTACGGAGAAAGGGTGATTTATGTGCATATCCCTCAGGGGGAAAGGCTCGACAGAGAAAAGTGTCTTGAATCCTTCCGTACGGCTGAGGAGTTTTTCAAAAGGTACTTTCCCGAATATAAATACAAGTGGTACTTCTGTGAAAGCTGGCTGCTTTATGAGGGCAATAAGGAATTTATGACTAAGGACAGTAATATTCTTGCCTTCGCATCAATTTTTGACCACTGCTACAGTGTTAAAGTTGATGTACAGACAATCGAGAGAGTATTCGGCAAAAGAAGGCTCATAAAAAAGCATTATCCCGAGAAAACCTCACTGCAGAGAAGTCTTAAGAAATATATGCTTTCAGGCGGGAAAGCAGGTGTAGGAATCGGTGTAATTGACCGAAATATTTTCTTGACTACGCAAAGCAAATAATATATAATGTAATTTAATGAATAATTTTTCAGGAGGAGAAAAAATATGGCGTTTTTAACCGATATTGAAATAGCACAGCAGTGTGAAATGAAGCACATAACCGAAATAGCAAAAAATGCAGAGGTCGACCTTAAATATATAGAGCAGTACGGCAACTACAAGGCAAAGATTGACCTTTCGCTCCTTAACGATGCAAAGGATAAGAAGGACGGTAAGCTTATTCTTGTTACCGCTATCACTCCCACCGCCGCAGGTGAGGGTAAGACCACAACCACAATCGGTCTTGCTGACGGTATGAAGCGTATCGGCAAGAAGGTAGCCGTTGCACTTCGTGAGCCCTCACTCGGCCCCGTATTCGGTGTCAAGGGCGGTGCAGCAGGCGGTGGCTATGCTCAGGTTGTACCTATGGAGGATATCAATCTCCACTTCACAGGTGACTTCCACGCTATCACAAGCGCAAACAATCTTCTTGCGGCTATGCTCGATAACCACATCCAGCAGGGCAACAGCCTCGGTATTGACGTACGCAGAATTACATGGAAGCGTTGTCTTGATATGAACGACAGACAGCTCCGCTTCATTACAGACGGTCTTGGCGGCAGAATCAACGGTACTCCCCGTGAGGACGGCTTTGATATTACCGTTGCAAGTGAGATTATGGCAGTACTCTGCCTTGCTTCCTCAATCACTGACCTTAAGGAAAGACTTTCACGCATCATCGTCGGCTATAACTATCAGAATGAGCCCGTAACTTGCGGAGAGCTTAAGGCGGCGGGTGCTATGACTGCACTTTTAAAGGATGCTATCAAGCCCAACCTTGTACAGACTCTTGAGGGTACTCCCGCATTTGTTCACGGCGGACCCTTTGCAAATATTGCCCACGGCTGTAACTCAGTTATCGCTACAAAGACTGCTCTTAAAATGGGCGACTATGCAATTACCGAAGCAGGCTTCGGTGCTGACCTCGGTGCAGAAAAGTTCCTTGATATCAAGTGCCGTATGGCAGGTCTCGTACCTTCTGCAGTAGTAATGGTTGCTACAATCCGTGCGCTTAAGATGCACGGCGGACTTAACAAGACTCAGCTCGGTGAAGAAAACCTTGAGGCACTCGAAAAGGGTATCCCCAACCTTCTCCGCCACGTTTCAAACATCAAGAATGTATATAAGCTTCCCTGCGTTGTTGCAGTTAACCGCTTCCCCACAGATACGGATAAGGAAATTGAATTCGTTATCGCAAAGTGTAAGGAGCTTGGCGTAAACGTATGTCTTTCAACCGTATGGGCAGAAGGCGGCAAGGGCGGCGAGGAGCTTGCAAAAGAGGTTTGCCGTCTTTGCGAAGAAGAGGATAACTCACAGTTTACCTTCTCCTACGATGCAGAGGATACAATCGAAAACAAGATAAGAGCTATAGTGCAGAAGGTATACGGTGGCGACGATGTTGTAATCCTTCCCTCAGCAAAGAAGCAGATTGAAAAGCTTGTTGAAATGGGCTGTGACAAGATGCCTGTATGTGTTGCAAAGACACAGTACAGCTTCTCTGACGATCCCACAAAGCTCGGAGCACCCGAGGGCTTCACAGTAACAGTAAGAAACGTAAAGGTTTCCGCTGGTGCAGGCTTTATCGTTGTTCTCACAGGTGACATTATGACAATGCCCGGTCTTCCCAAGAGTCCTGCGGCAGAGAGAATCGACGTTGACGCAGAGGGCAAGATTACAGGCTTATTCTAAGCCGTAAACGAGGCTGTCAGAGTAGCCAGTAGTCAGTAGCCAGTAGTCAGGAATTTTCCTTATAAAATCTGCTAAATTTACAGTTTTATCCCTTTTGGGAGAGAGATTAAAAGTTAATAAAAACATAACACTAAAAAAACCGTTGTAAAGCTTTATTACATGCTTTTACAACGGTTTTGATAATTTAATTTACTTTCTTTTAAGCTTTTGTGGGTCTTTTGTTTTTTACAGCCACTTTATGACTTGCTATTAACGGCTCCCCGTGGGGAGCCGTTTCCTGGCTACTGGCTACTGGCTACTTACAACGCCTCTATCGCTCTCACAAGCTTCTCGACATCCTCACTCCTTGTTGCCCAGCTTGTGCAGAAGCGTACGACATATCTGTCATCCTTTCTGCTCCAATCGGAGAAAACGAAGTCCTTTTTCAGAGTGTCGTACTGCTCCTTGGTAAGCATAGGAAATTGCTGATTAGTGGGGGAGTCAAAGAAAAACTCAATGCCATTGCTTTCAAAGGCACTTCTTATTTTCTCAGCAAGTGAAGCGGCATTTTCCGATGCCTTGTAGTAAAGTCCGTCGGTGAAGAGAGTGTCAAACTGTAATCCTAAAAGTCTGCCCTTTGCAAGCATTGCACCCTTCTGCTTCATCATATAGCGGAAGTCCTTTTTACAGCTTTCCTTGGTGATGACAAGTGCCTCGCCGAAAAGCGCACCGACCTTTGTGCCGCCGATATAAAAGGCATCACAGAGATTTGCAATATCTGCCATTGTAAGGTCGTTTTCCTTGCAGGCAAGACCGTAACCGAGCCTTGCACCGTCCATATATAGGGTAAGTCCTCTTTCGCGGCAGACCTCTGAAATCGACTCAAGCTCGGCTTTTGAATATATCGTACCGCATTCCGTAGGGAAGGATATATAAACCATACTGGGCTGAGTCATATGCTCGAAGGTAGGGTCTGCATAGTGAGTGTCGTTGAAGAAAGCAATCTGCGCGGCGGTGAGTTTTCCGTCGGAGGAGGGGAGCTCGAGAATTTTATGTCCGCAGGCTTCTATTGAGCCGGTCTCGTGAACGTTGATATGTCCCGTATCGGCACAGATAACACCCTGATAGGGGCGTAATGCCGAGGAGATAAAGGTAAGATTTGTCTGTGTACCGCCGACGAGAAAATGTACGTCTGCGTCGGGCATATTTATCTCTCTGCGGATTTTCTCTCTTGCACTTTCACAGTATTCATCCTCGCCGTAGCCGGGGGTCATCTCCATATTTGTTGCGGCAAGTCTCTCTATTATCTCGGGCACCGCACCCTGAGTATAGTCACTTTCAAAGCGTATCATAATATGTCTCCTTTTTGAGTTGTATAAAATCAGGGTACGGTTCAGACCGTACCCTGCGTTGCTTTAAATCCGCGCAGGGCCTACCCCTGACTACTTTTAAAGTCTTTAATCTTCAGCAAGCCCCTAAATCGCAAAGCGATTCCCTGACTACTGACTACTGTTCCTGTCGTCTGACTGTAATCAGTAAACTCGTTTTATACGTGGCATAAAGGTACATATAACCTCGTAGGCAAAGCTGTTTGCCATTCTGCCGAAATCGTCTGCAGTGATTTCCTCGTCACCGCTTCTGCCGAGAATTATTACCTTATCCTCAACCTTTACATCTTCGATGTCGGTAACGTCAACCATAATCTGGTCCATACATACCTTGCCCACAAGGGGAGCCTTCTTGCCGTTTATAAGTACGTAGCCCTTGCCCGTAAGACAGCGGTTGAAGCCGTCGGCATAGCCTATTGAGACGGTTGCGATTTTCCTCTTTTCAGGTGCGGTGTAAATCTGTCCGTAGCCCACGCCCGTACCTGCCTCGATTTCCTTTACGTGAATTACGTGGCTGATAACCTCCATAGCGGGGATAAGCTCTATTCTTGACATATCAACCTCATCTGAGGGATAAAGACCGTAAAGAGCAATGCCGAGACGTACCATATCGTAGTGCTTATCAAGGTCGATAGCGCCCGCACTGTTGCACATATGTCTTATAGGTATGCTTATACCCTCCTCGCAGAGTCTTGAAACAAAGCTGTCAAATCGGTCGGTCTGCTGATTTGCGAAGCTCTTATCCTTCTGGTCTGCAGTGGCATAGTGGCTGAATATTCCCTGAATTTCTATATTCTCAAGCTGAGATATTTCCTTTACTGCGGCAATACCCGTCTCATCATCGCTGAAGCCTATTCTGCTCATACCTGTGTCAACTGCGATATGGATAACTGCCTTTCTGCCTAAAATCTGAGCCATTCCGTTAAGCAGTACCGCCTCGTCGGTGTTGTAAATAGTGGGTATGATTTCATAAGAAAGAAGCTGAGCGTATTCG
>JAZUAZ010000101.1:0-4886 GCA_045638245.1 Acutalibacteraceae bacterium
CTCACGACATTTACGGTCTGTCGGAAATCGCAGGCCCCGGCGTTGCTTATGAATGCGAATGCCAGAACGGTATGCATATATGCGAGGATTTCTTCTATCCCGAAATTATCGACCCCGATACACTTGAGCCCGTACCCGACGGTGAATACGGCGAGCTTGTTTTCACCTGCATCGGCAAGGAGGCTCTCCCCCTTGTAAGATACCGCACAAGAGATATATGTGCTCTTACAAGAGAAAAGTGCGCCTGCGGCAGAACAACCGTAAAAATGGCAAAGCCCAGAGGAAGAAGCGACGATATGCTTATTATCCGCGGCGTAAACGTATTTCCCTCGCAGGTTGAGCACGTACTTCTCACTCTTAATATGGCTCCCAATTACCTTATCATAGTTGACAGAAAGAATAACTCCGACACAATGGAGGTTCAGGTTGAAATGTCACCCGAAATGTTCTCCGATACAATCAAGGGTATGGAGGCAGAGGAAAAGAAAATCGAAGCCGCTCTTCAGTCAACTCTTAACATCCACGCAAAAGTACGTCTTATGGCTCCCGGCTCCCTTCCCCGTTCAGAAGGTAAAGCAAAGAGAGTTATAGATAACAGAAAACTTGTATAACACCGAAAGGAGAAAACATTATGAACATCAAACAGCTTTCAATCTTTGTTGAAAACAAGCAGGGACGTCTTGCAGAGATTACTGAAATTCTCTCAAAGGCAGATGCAAACATCAGAGCTCTTTCAATCGCAGACACCACAGATTTCGGTATTCTCCGTATTATCGTTGACAAGCCTGACGAGTCAGCCGCTCTTCTTAAGCAGTCAGGCATAACCGTTTCTGTTACAAACGTTATTGCTATCGGTATCGACGATGTACCCGGTGCATTCTCACGTCCTATGAGAATTCTCTCCGAGGCAGGCGTTGACGTTGAGTATATGTACGCCTTCATCACAAGAAAGAGTGAAAAAGCTTACGTTATCCTTCGCGTTGCAGATAATGACGCCGCTACAAAGGTACTTCTTGACAACGGTGTTGAGCTTCTCGACGAGGCTACCTTCCACGAGCTTATGTAATATTATAACAGGATGTCGGACTATGCTCTGACATCCTGTTTTTGGAGAAAATTATGAAGAACATTATTATTGACAGTAAAAATCTTTTCCCCCGTACCTTTATGGGCTGGGGTACAAGCCTTTGCTGGTGGGCAAACCGCATAGGCTACAGTGAAAAAATGGTCCGTGACTCGGCAAGACTTTTCTTCTCTGAGGAAGGTCTCGGACTTAACATAATGAGATACAACATCGGTGGCGGCGATGACCCGACACATAATCACATCACCCGCACCGACTCAGATATGCCCGGTTGGCTGAAAAAGGACGAAAACTGTGAGCTTTACTATGACCTTACCGCCGACGAATATCAGCTTAACATACTCAGAGCAGCATACGAAGCCGCAGGTGATGACGCCTATGTTGAAGCCTTTTCAAATTCACCGCCCTATTTTATGACCGTAAGCGGTTGCAGCTCAGGCAGTAAAAAAGCAACCAGCAACAACCTGAAAAAAAGCTGTGTAACAGACTTCGCAGAATACCTTGCTACCGTCTGCGGATACATAAACAACGAATTGGGTATAAAAATCAGCTCCCTTGCGGCTATGAATGAGCCCTTCACCAACTATTGGAAAGCTTACTCACCGAAGCAGGAGGGATGCCACGTTTCTCCCGGCAGAATGCAGAGCCTTCTTATATGTGAAACGGCAAAAGCTATGAGAGAAGCAGGACTTTCCCATGTTGACATAACCGCAAGTGACGAAACCAACACAAAACTTCAGAATATCGCCTGCAAGAAACTTTCCGATGAAGCATGGGAATGTGTTGACAGAGTAAGCACTCACACCTATGAAAAGGCAACTCCGACCGTAGCAAAAACTGTTGCCAAAAAGGGCAAGCCTCTCTGGATGACCGAAACCGACTGGTCAGGTACCGACGGTGAAGATGCAGGAGAAATGGCACCTGCCCTCTGGCTCGGTCATAAAATCATCGAGGACCTCAGTACCCTTGAGGCGGACGCCTGGGTAATATGGCAGATCGTTGCTTCTTACATTTCAAAGAAGGAATACAAGGGCAGACGTGATATGCCCGCACTCCCCGACCTCAACGAGGGCTATTGGGGCACCGCCTTTGCCGATACCGACAGGGAAGAAATCATCCTGACACAGAAGTACTATGCCTTCGGTCAGTTTTCCCGATTTATGAGACCCGGCTCAGTGCTCATAAAGGTTGACAAGGATACTCTCGGATGCTACGATGCACGCAATAAAAGCTTATATATTGTCTGCCTTAACCGCAGTAAGGATGACACACCCTTTACCCTTTCGCTTAAGGGCTTCTCTGCTCCCGACGGCGCAGTTACGGCAATAAGAACAAGCGGCAGCGGCAAAGAGAAGGAATGCTGGTCTGAAGCAGACTGTCCCGCCATTGAAAAGAACACCCTTTCCGCAGTTCTGAAGTGCAACAGCATAACAACTTTCATAATCAGAAACTGCAATGTTCAAAATTAAACCCGACAAAGAAGCCGCATTATCTTATAATTTTGCGGCTTCTTAATTTTATTGACAAAATTCTATATATAGATTATAATAATTTTCATATGAGGTTTTTTATAATCCTCGGAATTTCGTTAAAAATAATATTATAACGGAGGTAATATACTATGAATATCGGTCTTATCATCGCCGGCGGTACCGGTCAGAGAATGAAAATGAATGTTCCCAAGCAGTTTATCAAGGTTTTAGGTAAGCCTATCATTATTTATACTCTCGAAGCCTTTGAAAGAAATAAGAACATCGACGAGGTTGTCGTTGTTTGTCTTCAGGGCTGGGAAGAAAAGCTTCAGAAATGGGCAGACCAATACGGCATCAAGAAGCTCACTCACATCGTACCCGGCGGCAAAACCGGTATGGAGTCACTTCGTAACGGTATGATTGCTCTTCGTGACAACTATCCCGAGGATTCAATCGCAGTTATCCACGATGCAGTACGTCCCCTTATCTCCGATGCTATCATTGATACAAACATCGAGGGCGTTAAGGAATTCGGCACCGCTATCACCTGCGTACCCACAACAGAGGCTCTTCTTTACAGTGAGGATATGATTGAAAGCAAGAAGATTGTTGACAGAAATCTCATCGCAAGAACACAGACTCCTCAGTCACTTTATGTTTCAAAGTTCGTATGGGCTCACGAGGAAGCTATAAAGAGAGGTATTACAGATACCGTTGCTACCTGCACTCTTCTTGTTGAATTAGGCGAGCAGGTACACATCGTATGGGGCGAGGAAACCAACTTCAAGGTTACAACTGCAGAGCATATCGCTCTTCTTGAGGCATACATCAAGGCAGGCGCTCTTTAATCGGTGAATACTATGACTAATATCGTAAAAAATGAAACCGCACGTATCGCCGCCGCACCCTTAAGCTGGGATAAACTCAGAAACAAAACTCTTCTTATCACAGGTGCGACGGGCTTTATCGGCTCATATATTATCCGCACCCTTCTTTTAAAGAATAAAACCGATGGTCTCGGTGTAAGGGTGCTTGCTCTTGTAAGAAACAGAGAAAGAGCAGAGAAAATGTACGGCACAAACGAGGCTCTCGATTATATCGTACAGGATGTCTGTCAGCCTCTTCCCACAGACAAAAAGGCGGACTTCATCATCCACTGCGCTTCAAACGCCGCTCCCAAGGAGTACTCAATGTACCCTGTTGAAACAATGAAGACCAATTTCTTCGGCACAATCAACCTTCTTGACTACGCGAAGGCAGTAAATGCAGACAGCTTCCTCTATGTTTCAACAATTGAAATTTACGGCACTACAAGAGGTCTTGACACCATCCCCGAGGACACCTACGGCACAATCGACGCTATGAAGGTGCGCTCCTGCTATCCGCTGAGCAAAAAGGGATGTGAAACCCTCTGTGTAAGCTACTCCGACGAATACGGCGTACCCGTAAAAATTGGCAGACTCAGCTACATTTTCGGCCCCGGTATGCGTGAGGGCGACTCAAAAATCGTTGCAGTTTTCCCCAAGTGCATCGCAGACGGCGAAAACATCGTTATGAAAAGCAAGGGCGAGCAGCTTCGCTCTTATACCTACGTTACAGACGCAATTACCGCACTTTTCACCGTACTTCTTGACGGTGGAAACGGTGAAGCATACAACATTGCATCAACAAAGTGCATTACTACCATTGCCGGTATTGCTCACACTCTTGTTGAAGCCTATCCCGAAAAGGGACTTAAGGTTATTTTCGACCTTCCCACAGAAGCTGAAGCCAAGGGATTCTCCCTTATCGAAAATGCAGTGCTCAACTCGCAAAAGCTTGAAGCACTGGGATGGGAAAGTCAGACCGACCTCAAAACAGGTCTGATGAAAGTCGTTGAGGAACAGATTGAACTGAAAGGATAAATCTATGCTCGAAGAACTTAAGAAAAAGGTACTTGAAGCAAATCTTGAGCTTCCTAAGTACGGACTCGTTACCTTTACCTGGGGCAACGTAAGCGGTATCGACCGTGAAAAGGGTCTTATCGTAATAAAGCCCAGCGGTGTTGAATACGACGTAATGACCGCCGAGGATATGGTGGTTGTTGACCTTGACGGTAAGGTTGTCGAGGGAAAGCTCAACCCTTCATCGGATACACCCACTCACATCGAGCTTTATAAGGCATTCCCGAATATCGGCGGTGTTATCCACACCCACTCAACCTGGGCGACCTCATGGGCTCAGGCAGGCAGAGCAATCCCCGCCTACGGCACAACCCACGCCGACTATTTCTACGGTGAGATTCCCTGCACAAGGCAGCTTACCCCCGACGAGGTCGAAAGAGCCTACGA
>JAZUAZ010000102.1:0-3687 GCA_045638245.1 Acutalibacteraceae bacterium
ATATGCATCACAGGATGTAACAATCACATTAGTATTAAGAGCAGTTTCAACCTGACTGACGGAAAGATCGTCAAGAAAAATCGGCTCGGATTTACTTTTGAGCATAACAGAAGGAATGAACAGATATTTTCCGTCAAAGCCTTGCTCTTTAAGTGACGAAATCAGGTCCTTACCCGTAATAAGCCCCGAAACTGTTACAGATTCACCGAAAAATGAATTTCTGATACAATAAACCTTTATTTCGGAAGCATTGAACTTTTCACAGAATCTGTCTGCAACAGATTTCATTATATCATAAGCCGCAACACCTGTTGCAACTGCAAATCTGCGCTCCTTGTTATCAGCTTCACATTCGTCGAGCGCATCGGAGAATTCCTTGTCAAGGCATGCAATCATACCTACACCGTTATCAAGCTGAGGAAAATCACCGTAATAAGAATAATCGGGGATATCTCTTTCTGCAATCTGAAAAAACTCATCGGAGGGGTAAGCAAGCTTATCTCTCCCCTGCTTTATAAGTTCATCATTGAAGCTGTCAATAATATCAATAACCTCAGCAGCACTTTCTTTATTGAAAGCCTCAAGAGGATACAATCCTTCTCTGTATTTCGTAAGTCCCACGGGAACAGCCGCAACACTTCTGAGAGAAGAAAGCTCCGAAAGCTTACGGAGTGAATATCTCAATTCTTCCCCGTCATTGATTCCGGGACACAGAACAAGCTGCGCATTTACGGAAATTCCTGCATCGGAAAACCTGTTAAGATAACTGAGAGATTTTCCGGCAGAGGGATTTTTCATCATTTTCACCCTGAGCTCGGGATTCATTGTGTGAACGGAAGCATTAATCGGGCTGATGTGCATTTTTATTATTCTGTCAACATCCTTGTCCGTAAGGTTGGTAAGCGTAATATAGTTACCGAAAAGAAACGAAAGACGCGAGTCATCATCCTTGAAATACAGACTCTTGCGAAGTCCCTTCGGCAACTGGTCAATAAAACAGAAAATGCAGGAATTCTTACATCTGCGGTGCTTATCCATAAGATAGGTTTCAAATGCAAGACCAAGCTTATCGGCGCCGTTTCCGGAGCGCAATACCATACTTTTTTTCAGTCCGTTTCCGAGTTCAAAAACTGCCTTCAGCATATCGGAATCGGAATAAAAACGATAATCAAGCACATCATTTATTTCATTACCGTTAATGCTTACAAGACTGTCACCGGGACGTATTCCGTTTCTTGCGCATGCACTGTTTTTCAGAACAGCGAAAATTTTAACTGCCACGTTTTCACCACCGGATTGAATAGCAAAGCGGCGGGGAAGATATCACTTCTCCGCCTGCGCTATAAAGTACAAGATTCTCCGTCAAAAATAAAATTACGGAAATAAGAATCAGTCTTCGACAGCAACTACCTGACGGCCGTTGTAATAGCCGCAAGCAGGACAAAGTCTGTGAGATCTCTTATATTCTCCGCACTGAGGGCACTTTTCGATAGCGGGAGCAGAAATCTTCCAAACATTATTACGTCTCTTATCTCTTCTTGCCTTTGATACTCTTCTCTTTGGTACTGCCATTTTCCAGCACCTCCTTATTATAATAATTAAATAATTAACTGATTACTCGTCCAGCAGACCCAATAAAGCTTCAAGACGCGGGTCAATATCTTTTTTGCATCCGCAAGGACCTTCATTTAAATTGGCTCCGCACTTGCAACAAATTCCTTCGCAATCATCTTTGCAAAGAATCTTTACAGGCAACGCCAGAAAAATGTCTTCTAAGGTAAGCTGCTCAATATCAAGCTTCATATCTTCAACAAGGATATATTCATCTGTTTCCTCATTGTTAAGACTTGAAACAAGCTCATGCTCCATAGGAACATCAAAATCAAGCTTTATTTCCTCGGCGCATCTGTCACAGACAGTTTCGAGTGAGAAAATAATCTTTGCAGAAACAGTGACTATGCCTGACGTATTCTTTATTTCACCGCTCAGCTCAACAGGTGTTGTGAATGGAAACACACCATCAATTTCTTCATCGGAGAAATCAAATTTGTAATCAAGCTTAATACTGTTAATACCCTGATTAAATAAGCTATCTAATTCAATAAACATAACTCACCTCATATTAACGAATAACATTATATATATCCGAGCGCAATTTGTCAATAATAAAACCAAAATTAGTTCAAAAAAACTGAAATTAGTTCAAAAAATTTAACTTTATTTCTTGACAGTAACAGATAAAACAGATGAATAATATCCGTAATAGGCCTCTTTACCCGAACGACCTATTGCTCTGATTTTAAATTTATACTTTTTACCCTTTTCGAGAGACGTAACCTTATAACTCGTTGCTCTCGGAGCATCAAGCTGAACGTACTCTCCTTTAACCGTATCATACATATAAACACGGTAATAAGAAGCGTTTTCAACATTATCCCAGGTAAGAGTTACAGTACCCGCAGAGGAATTACTACCTTTAAGACCGACAACCTTACCAAGTCTTGTTTTAACCTCACAGTCTCCTGACCTGTATGCCTTGCGGTACACGGCGCCATCCTTCATAATATAAGCACTGACGCTGAGCTTTTCGGTATAACCCGGTTTAAGATTTTTAAGTGTTACACTCGTAGCACCTCTGGTATAAGCTATACGGACAACCTTACCGGTGGTTTCATCAAATCTGTAAACATTATATCTGTTTACACCTTCAGATGAGGGGTTCCATGAAAGTACACAAGTAGTATCCGTTATATTCGATGCTTTGATATCCGTAACCGTTTTCATCATCGTATAAAATGAAAGCGTTGTTACCTTACCCTTTTGTGTACCTAAGGTACTTCTGATATAAGCACGGACTCTTACGGTGTAATCTGTATTGTCACTAAGTCCTTCAAGCACATAAGAGGTTGTTTTTACCGTTTTCTTAAGCACATATTTTCCGTTTTCCTTAAGATAAACATTGTAACAGTCAGCATTTTTTACAGGTTTCCAGCTAAGCTCCACTCTGTTGTCATATGCTGAGCCTTTGAATCCGGTAACCTTATCAGGTAGGGTTGTGGTTGATAACTCTTTTGACAACCCACTTTCCTGTATTAAACCAAAGGTATCATATACTGCGGAAACCTTATAAAAATCCTTACGTGAATTTTCAAGACCTGTAAGCTCACAGTAATTGTCTGAAACACTTGCAACAAGCTTATACTCTCCATCAGTCAGGCGATAAACGTTGTAACCCACAGCATTCTTTATGTCTGTCCACGAAATTCTGTACGAAGAAGCGGTGACATTGCTTGCCGAAAAGCCGCTCGGTACAGATAATCTTGTGAATACGCTCAAAGAGTCTGACGGCTGTGATTCAACAAAAATCTTTCTGTCGGTCGCCGTAGCAACAACGTAAAAAGAATAATCAGTATCGGGTTTCGAATCGGTAAAACAGTAAGAATTCTCTGTTCCCTCGTATAAAAGAACATCTCCTGACTCATTTTTCAGGAACAGATTATATGAATCCGCCCCGTTAACTTTATTCCAGCTAAGATAAATCCTGTCAGATGTAAAACCGTCACAAGTAAGACCTGTTACCTTGTCCGGCAAAGTAAGAGCCCAGACCGCATCTGAATAATTAGAATATACCCTCTCTCCGCCAATAACGTTATACGCCTTGACTCTGTATGCACAAGTGTAAGCAGA
>JAZUAZ010000103.1:0-5653 GCA_045638245.1 Acutalibacteraceae bacterium
TTTATAGGAGTGAACAAGAAATGCCTAAAATGATCCTTGATTGGAAAACAACACATGACTTTGTCAAAGATGCTTTCATCGGCGTGGGCGTACCCGCTGACGAAGCAGAAATCGTAACCGACGTTCTTCTTGAATCAGACAGACGCGGTATCGAATCACACGGATGTAACCGCTTTAAGCCCGTTTACATCGACCGTATCCATGCAGGTATCCAGTTCCCCACAACAAACTTTGAAATCCTTAAGGAAACCGAGACAACAGCAGTTGTTGACGGTCACCATGGTATGGGCCAGGTTATCGGCTACAAGGCTATGAGCATGGCTATTGAAAAGGCTAAGAAGTACGGTATGGGTATGGTTACAGTACGTAACTCAACACATTACGGTATTGCAGGTTATTATACTTCAATGGCAACAAAGGCAGGTTGCATCGGTATGACCGGTACAAACGCACGTCCTTCAGTTGCTCCCACACTCGGTGTTGAGGGTATGTTCGGTACTAACCCCTTCACACTCGGTGTTCCCACTGATGAAGAATTCGACTTTAACTTTGACTGTGCAACATCAATCACACAGAACGGTAAGGTTGAGTACTATGCAAGAATCGGTGAGGATATTCATCCCGGTACAGTAATCGACCTTGAGGGTAACCCCGTAGAAGGTGATTCAGGTGAAGCTCTCAAGAAGATCCGTCAGGGTACTGCAGCTCTTACAACACTTGGCGGTATCGGTGAAGCACTCGGCGGCTATAAGGGCTACGGCTTTGCTCTTTTTGTAGAATTCCTTTCATCAATTCTTCAGGACGGTATGTACGGTAAGGATCTTGACGGTAAGGATGCAGAAGGCAACATCCGTCCCTATCACCTCGGTCATTTCTTCATCGCTATTGATACAAACCACTTCCTTGGCGAAGAAATCGCAAGAAAGAAGGCAGGCGACATCATCCGTTCAATGAGAGCATCAAAGAAGGCTCCCGGTGAAGAGAGAATCTACACTGCAGGTGAAAAGGAATACGAAATCTGGCTTCAGAGAAAGGACAGCGGTGTTCCCATCAACGAATCAGTTCAGGCAGAAATGAACAAGGTTCGTGAAGACCTCGGTCTTACACAGTACACCTTCCCCTGGGATAAATAATTAACTTCAATGACATTCCGCAGGCTTTTCAGTCGGCGGAATGTTGTACTTGCTGAAAATTGAATTTTATAGGAGATATTCATGAACTACGATACAGAATCTTTAAGACTCCATAGAGAGTGGAAGGGAAAAATAGAGGTCGTTTCAAGAGTATCCGTAAAAGACAGAGAAGCTCTTTCTCTTGCTTATACTCCCGGCGTTGCCCGACCGTGCCTTGAGATTCAGAAGGATACAGATAAATCCTATGAGCTTACCCGCCGCTGGAATACCATTGCAGTTATAACTGATGGTTCTGCAGTTCTCGGCCTTGGTGATATAGGCCCCGAAGCAGGTATGCCTGTTATGGAAGGCAAGTGTGTTCTTTTCAAGGAATTCGGCGGCGTTGATGCAATTCCTCTTTGTATAAAATCAAAGGATGTTGATACAATCGTTGACACAATAGCCCTTATATCAGGCTCTTTCGGCGGAATTAACCTTGAAGATATAGGTGCTCCCCGTTGCTTTGAAATAGAAAAGAAGCTTAAGGAAAAGACTGATATTCCTGTTTTTCACGATGATCAGCATGGTACCGCAGTAGTATGTGCGGCGGCACTCATCAATGCTTTGAAGCTTTGTGAAAAGAGGATTGAAGACTGTGTTGCGGTTTTTAACGGTGCAGGTGCGGCAGGGGTAGCTATTGCAAAGCTTTTTCTTGCAATGGGAATCAAAGATATTATTATGTGTGACAGAAAAGGAGTTATTCATAAAAGCAGAGAGGGGATTGAAAATGAACCCGCTAAGCTTGAAATAGCATCCTTCACCAACAAATCAGGAAAAACAGGTACACTCGCTGACGCTCTCAGGAGTGCGGACATCTTTATTGGTGTTTCTGCTCCGGGTTGCGTAAGTCAGGATATGGTACGTTCTATGGCTGAAAAGCCTATTGTTTTTCCTATGGCAAACCCCATTCCTGAGATTATGCCTGATGAGGCTCTTTCAGCAGGTGCCGCTGTTGTCGGTACAGGCAGAAGTGATTTTCCTAATCAGATAAACAATGTACTTGCATTCCCGGGAATTTTTCGTGGAGCTCTTGATGTAAGAGCGAGCGATATAAATGAAGAAATGAAAATGGCAGCGGCAAAGGCGATAGCATCTCTTGTCGCTGACGATGAACTCAGTAGTGACTATATTATTCCTGCTCCTTTTGATGAGAGAGTAGGTCCGACTGTAGCATCTGCGGTTTCTGCGGCAGCAAGAAAAAGCGGTGTTGCAAGAATATAAAAGATTTATTTGTCCAACAGGAGTTTTGTATGTTTAAAATTGATTTTAAAACCTGCCTGAGAGTCGGTACAACAATATTTGTCTTGTATCTGTGTATTTTTTACTGGACATCCATAGCGGGCGGAATTCTTGGTTTCATCAAGGCAGTTTCACCGGTTTTGATAGGAGCGACATTTGCTTATCCGCTTAACATTCTGATGAGCTTTTATGAAAAACACTTTTTCCCGAAGTCAGGGAAAAAGCTTATTATAAAAGCACGAAGAGGCATATGTTTAACTTTAGCATTTCTCAGCTTGATGCTTCTTGCGGCTCTTGTAATAGCACTTGTTGTGCCTCAGCTTATCGAATGCATCAAGCTTGTTATTGCTGATATTCCTGTTTTCTATAACGGAATTCTCAATAAGCTTGCAGAATATAATATATTCCCCGAGAATATAATGGATGCTATTTCTCAGGTTGATTGGAAGTCTCAGAGCGAAAAAATTATATCTGTAGCGACTACGGGTATAGGAAGCGTAATGGACGTAGTAATAACAACAGTATCCGCACTGGTAAGCGGTATTACCTCATTTTTCCTTGCAGTTATCTTTTCGGCGTACATTCTTTACAACAAAGAAAAACTCGGCTCACAGCTCGTGAGAATACGCAGAAGATATCTTTCAGCAAAGATAAATGCCAAAATTGAGTATTTTGTTTCGGTTGCTGATGATTCCTTCCACCGCTTCATAGTTGCTCAGTGTACCGAGTCTCTGATTCTCGGTGTATTATGTACGATAGGTATGCTTGTTCTTAAGCTTCCCTATGCTGCTATGATTGGTACTGTTATATGTGTAACAGCATTTATTCCGGTAGTCGGCGGACTTATCGGCGGCGGAATCGGAGCCTTCCTTATTCTTATGGAGTCTCCGAGTAAGGCTCTTATTTTCCTTATTTTCCTCATACTTCTTCAGAATTTCGAGGGAGACGTTATATACCCGAAGGTTGTCGGTTCTTCAATGGGACTTCCTTCTCTTTGGGTACTTGCGGCTGTGACTGTAGGCGGTACAATGTTCGGCATACTCGGTATGCTTTTAGGTGTACCGGTTGCTGCTACTGTATATCGCCTTATCCGAAACGATGTTAAAAAGGGAAAGCCTGTGAAAAGTAAAGGAATCAAAAGAGAAACAATAAAACCACGGTAAAACAAAAAAAGTCCCTCGTTCAGTGAATGAGGGACTTCATTTTATCTTTTCTTTATGCTTTTCAATGTTGTTTCGTTAAGAAGGTAAAGACAGATGCAAAGACCGATAAGCACAAAAGGTGTGATTGTAAAGGTCGTTGCAGTGGCGATGAATCCAAAGAGCATCTGCAATGTGAAGCCTATAGCATAAGCACCGCCCATATGGTAGCCCGTGATATCGGCTGAATAGGTTGCACCGAAGCGCTCGGGCACACTGTGAAGCACGCTCGGGAAAATCGGACCGAAGCCGACTCCGACAAGGAAAAAGCCTATAAGAGAAGCTTTTCCGACTGGAAGAGCAAGAACGGCTATGCCGATAAGAGCCGCAAAGATACCGCCGCGTATCATATTTTTATCAGAAACCTTTATTGATATAAAGCCTGATATCATTCTGCCAGCCATGATACCGCCGTAGTAAAGTGATACCCACTTTGCTGCTTCATCAGGCGAAAGAGCAAATACGTTTACCGCATAGGTTGCACCCCAGGTGCCGAGAAGAAATTCCATACTGCAATAAGCGGCAAGTGAAAGAATGCTTGTAATTACGCCCTTGCTTTTAAGCACATCAATAAGCTTTGCTGCTGCTTCAGGTTCATCTGAGGCTTGCTCCTTTTTAATTTCTTCAATTTTGCGCCATTTTTTAAGAGAGAACAACACAAGCGTACCGATTATAACCTGAAGTAAGGCTATGATTCTGTAACCGTTTCTCCATTGACCTTCGCCGTCACCGAGGAAAACAGACATAATAAGCGGACTTACTGTAACACCTACGCCCCAGAAGCAGTGGAGCCAGTTCATATGCTGAGCCTTATAGTGAAGTGAAACAAAGTTGTTGAGTCCTGTATCGATTGCTCCTGCACCGTACCCCATTATAACGGAAAAAATCATCATCAGAACAATGTTCGGAGAAAAGCTTATACCGACGATGCCGATTGCAGTCAGCAGTATTGAAAAAAATGTAACAAGGCCGGTACCGAATTTTCTTATGAGAATACCCGAAATAAAGCTTACACCGCCGGTACAGACAGTAATAATCAGACTGTAAACCGATGCGAAGCTTTCGTCGACAGCAAGCTCCTTATGAAGTACGGGCCAGGCAACACCGAAAAGCGAGTCGGGAAGTCCCAAAGAAATGAAAACAATATAAATTATCGCAAGAATCAGAATCATATAATCACTCCATTATTTTTTCGCTTTGATTATAGAAAAATAAGAACGAAAAATATATAATAAAGACGTTATTTATATAAAAAACACGTTGAATTATTAAAAAAGATATGTATAATATTTATTGGTGATTAAAATGAAAAAAACAAACCCGATTTCTGCACAAAGCATCGAAGTTTTACCGATTTCGGAAAACGCTTTGTTTTCGCGAAGAGAAAATGAAAAAGCACACACTGCTTATGAGACGGAAGTAATGCTTTACACCGCAATAAAAGACGGAAACACAGAGGCTCTGAGAAAAATGCTTTCTGAATTATCAGGCGTGAATTTTGTTGCGGGCAGACTTTCACTCAATGACCTCAGGCAGATGAAATACTGGGCGGTGTGCTGTGTTACTCTTGCAACAAGATATGCTGTTCAGGGTGGCCTTGACGAAACAACTGCCTACTGCTTTTCCGATGACTGTATATTCAGAATCGACGAAATGACAACAACAGCCGAGATACTTGACTACCTTGCCGAAAGAGGCTTTGAGCTTACCGATATGGTAAATAAATCCAAAACGCAGAGCAGATATCCCTATGATATAAGAAAATGTATAAATTTTATCAGTGCAAATCTTCACAAGAGAATAACACTTGATATGCTGGCAGGGGAATGCAATCTCAGTAAGGACCATCTTTCCCTTAAGTTCAAAGCGGCAACGGGGATGAGACCGTCGGAGTACATAAAAAAGCAGCGTCTTATCGCAAGCAAGGATATGCTTAAAAGTGGCAAGAGCTGCTCCGATGTTGCATATTATATGAATTTCTGCTCGGAAAGCTATTTTATAAAATGCTTCCGTGAAGAATTCGGTGTAACACCTAAGCAATAT
>JAZUAZ010000104.1:0-6124 GCA_045638245.1 Acutalibacteraceae bacterium
ATATACTTTAACATCAGGAAATGCTCTATTTATGTAATCTACTGCAGGAACATTAAGAAAGCCTAAATTATTGGCATACATAATTATACCATTTTCCTTATCAACGGAACCGGGAGTACCGATACCTACAGATTCAATATCACTCACCTTTATTCCGGCATCATCTATTGCAATGTTAATGCATTTGATTATATCATCAAAAATTTCCTCTGCAGGTCTTGGAGCATTAGTTTTTGCTTTACCGAGACCTATAATTTCATATTTGTCATTGATAACGCCAACTGCGATATTTGTTCCGCCTAAATCAACACCAATTTTATACATATAATTCACCTCTTAAAAATTACCCCAGATTTTAATTTCGTCTTCCTGAGGAATAATTGCATCATCCATACCGAGATTATGCATAAGCTCACGAGCTGCATTGTATCCCATTTTTTTCTGTCTGTTGTTCATAGCTGCTATTTCAATTATAACAGCAAGATTTCGGCCGGGTTTAACCGGTACACAGGTATAAGGTACCTTTATTCCGAGGATTTCAGTGTACTCATTCTCTATACCCATACGGTCATAAACCTTGTCACTGTCCCACGGCTCAAGCTGAATAACCATATCGATTTTCTCATTGAGTTTAACAGCGCCCATACCGAAAATTCTTCTGGCATTTATAATACCAATACCTCTGAGTTCGATAAAGTGTCTGATATTATCAGGCGCAGAGCCTACGATCGTACGTGAGCTGGTTTTCTTTATTTCTACAGCATCATCCGCAATAAGACGATGTCCTCTTTTTATAAGTTCGACCGCAGCTTCACTTTTACCTACACCACTGTCACCAAGAATAAGCACACCTTCACCGTATACTTCAACAAATACACCGTGACGTGTTATTCTTTCAGCAAGCTCGATGTTAAGATAGGATATTGTAGCCGCCATAGCTCTTGATGTAGTTTCTGCCGTTTTGAGCACAGGCACACCGTATTCAGGAGCAAGCTCTAAAATTGCGTCGGGACAATCAAGGTTACGGGATACAACAATACAAGCAGGCGTTTTTGACATATAACGTTCGACTTTTTGGTATCTTTCTTCTCTCTCGAATCCATTGATATACTCGACTTCTGCTTTACCTATAAAGTTGATTCTTGCACTGTCAAAGAAATCATCAAAACCCGCAAGTACCAGTCCGGGTCTATGTACATCAAGCGATGATATCAGAATATCTGACGGATCTTTAGGCATATACAAGACTTCAAATTGTAAGTCTTTAAGAATTTTTGCAAGTGAAACTGTATATTTCGCCGGCACTTTCAACACCTCCGTTAGTAAATGTTAAATAATAACTCTTCCGGGCTCGCAACGTTCTTTTCTGAGTATTGCGTTATCCTCAAGAGGTTGTTCGCATTCAAAGATAAAATTCATCATAGGATGATTAGTGCTTTCTATTGCTTCACCGTCAGAATTTTTCAGCTGACAGACCTTAATCGTGAAAGGCTTGATTCCCTTTATCATAACCTCAAGCTCATCACCGTCGAAAAATCTGTTTCGCTGAGTGCAGTATGCAATTCCGTTTTCCCATCTGTCAACAACAGCGACAACATCCCACTCACGGTTATAACCACCCTTATAGCTTATCTGAGCGTCAAGAGAGGGATCTCCGTAAAAAAATCCTGTGCAGTAATCTCTGTAACTGATTTTTCTCATTTCGTCAACTAACCACTGCTCGGGCTTATAATCGCTATGCGGATTATCAAAATAAGCATCTATTGCCATTCTGTATGCATTTGTAACAACAGCAACGTAATAAGCAGATTTTGCCCTGCCTTCAATTTTAAAGCTTGTGATTCCGGCATCAATCATTTCAGGAATATGCTCAATCATACACATATCTTTTGAGTTGAGAATATAAGTTCCGCCTTCATCTTCACCAACAGGAAAATACTGTCCGGGTCTTTTTTCTTCAACGAGTCTGTAATTCCAGCGGCAGGGCTGAGCACATTCACCTCTGTTTGCGTCACGGTTTACGAGATAATTCGAGATAAGGCATCTGCCCGAAAAAGAAACACACATAGCACCGTGGACAAAACACTCAATATCCATATCTGCAGGAATGTTATTTCTCATTATGCGAATTTCATCCATGCTAAGCTCTCTTGCTGTGACGACGCGTTTAGCCCCCATATTATAAAAGGCATTTGCAGCGGCATAATTCACGATACCTGTCTGTGTTGAGATATGAATTTCAACATCAGGAGCATATTTTTTGGCATATTCCAGAACACCGAGATCTGAAATTATGAATGCATCCACACCTGCATTCCTTGCATTGATAAGAAACTCAGGAAGCAGTTCAAGTTCGTTGCTTCTTGGCAATACATTACACGTAAGATACACCTTGACTCCGTGGGAGTGGGCATAAGCCACAGCCTTATGAAGCTCAGTATCAGTAAAGTTTGCGGGACCGGCTCTCATTCCAAACACAGTACCGCCAAGATAAACGGCGTCAGCGCCGTACCTTACCGCGGCTTCAAGCCTTTCCATATCACCTGCAGGAGCAAGAAGTTCGGGTTTTCTAATATTTTTAACCATAAAGCACCTTTGAAGTATTATCTGCATGTTCCTGAGCCGTAGCAGCATAATATACATTGCCCGACTTATCATGGCAGAAGAAATAGTAATTAGTATCCGAGGGATATAAAGCTGCATTTATCGCAGTTTTGCCCGGATTGCATATCGGTCCGGGAGGTAATCCCATACCCTTATAGGTATTATATTTATCAAGATACATAGCAAAATAAGAATCAGAGAAAAGATTAAATTGCTTGATAGACGTAATATAATCAGTAGTTGAATTCATCTGTATATTCGGGAAGTTGACAGGATCGTTGAGTCTGTTGTGAATAACAGATGATATATCCTTCATCTGTGAACCGTCTTTTGCTTCACGTTGAATAATAGAAGCAATAATCATAGCCTCATCCATCGTTATACCGAGTTCCTCAAGACGTTCAGTGTAATCGTCTGTCCATTTGCTTTCATAGTTGTTAAAAAGCTTTTTAAGCACAGAACTCGGAGCTTCACCTATAAAGAAATCGTAGGTATCGGGGAAAAGATAACCTTCACAGGTAAGATATCTTCCGCCTTCTGCATCAATCTCAGCTATAAAGCCGTACTGATTTCCGACAATATCAAGATTTGCGTAAAGCTTTTCTGCTTCACACACACCGTATTTCTCAATTTTAGCAAAAATCTGAGCAATCGACCATCCCTCCGGGAAGGTAAGTCGAACGGTATCTTTGGCATAATTGGTTTTAACCATTATGCTTTCTATCATATTCTCAATACCATCCGAGAAATTCAAACGATATATTCCGGGTTCGTACTGAATATACTTTTCTTCAATCAAACCGGTTTCAGGATTTTTTACATCAACCTTATCGTAGTGTCTGAACTTAAGGAAAATATTCGTAAGATAAGGCTGTCTGACCAGTCCTGCATCACAGAGAATGTCAAAAACCTCATCGTATGTTGCACCCTCAGGAATCTCAACGTCGGCTGTAAAATCGTTTTTATCACTAAGGACAAGTACGTCATTGAGAAAACCTATTGCTACAGTTGATATTGATACAGTAATAATAGAAATAAATATAAAGCATACACATGAAAGAAGCAGATTCTTGATGAATTCATATCGCTTTGATACTTTTTCAACTGTATTTTTTTTCTTTGTTTTTCTCACTGTGTTAATATTGTTTGGTTTTGCCTTTTTTGTTTTTTCACCGACTTCGGATCTCTTTTTTTCAGTATGAAAATTACTGTTGCTTTCCTTAGCGTTCTGCAACGGAGAATAGCCGACGTAAGGCTCAGCCTTGCCGACCGAACCGTTATATGCGGGTAATTCGACTGATGGAGTGTCATCGATATCGGGGATATGTACCTCGAACTTTTTTACCCTTGGAACAACGGGAGCTTCAGAAACACCGTTAGAATCAATATTTTCACTGAAATCGCCTAATGAAGACTTGGATTCATTATTATTGATGCCCATATATTTACCTGTCAAACCAAGATCTTCGTTGTGAAAACGATCATCCATATCAAATCCTCCTAATCAAAACAGTATATTTCTTTGTCAGTAAAAAGACAGTCAATTCTTTTATCATATATTTCGTGCGGAAGTTTATGACAAACACATTCATCAAATGCAAGTCCCGCCGTTTTACAAGGATAACCTGCCAGATACTTGTCGTAATAACCTTTGCCGTATCCAAGTCTGAAACCCTCAATATCAAAAGCAAGTGCAGGAACTATAACTAAGCTATCTGATGCAGGAGTTGCCTCGCGAACTACCGATGATATAGGTTCGCTTATTCCGTACATTCCTTCATTTAATTCATTAAACGAATTAACATAATAAAATTTCATGTTTCCGTTACTGTCAAGACACTTCGGGAAAGCTACTTTTTTCCCTATTTTAACTGATTCATCAAAAATTATTTGTGTTGCAACTTCAGAGCCTATTGGAAAATAAAGGAAAATCTCTTTGCAGTTTGCAAAAATATCACTTTTGATTAAATTACGAGAAATAAGCTCTGACTTGTTTTCTCGTGATTTAATTTTATTACGGATATTTCTATACTCAATTCTTAATTCATACTTTGTCATTTCATTTGTATTGCCGATCTGATCTTATCGCTGATATTCTGATTTTTAAGAGCAGAAACAATTGCAAGTCCGAACTCTACAGCTACTCCGGCACCCTTAGCAGTTATAAACTGTCCGTCAGTTGCAACGTGAGATTTGCTGATAATCGCTCCTTCAAGTTCCTTTTCAAAACCCGGATAAGCAATAGCTTCCTTTCCTAAAAGAAGTTTCTTGTGGCCGAGAATCTGAGGTGCAGCACAAATAGCACAAATATAAGCACCTTTTTCAGAAGCAAATTTAATTGCACTCTGCACAACAGAAGAGTTTTCAAGATTTACAGCCCCGGGAAGACCTCCGGGAAGAATAACAGCCTCAAGATTATCATCAGGCTTGAATTCATTTATATCAACATCAGCCTGTATATAAATACCATGACTGCCTCTGACTGTTTTGCCTGTAACTCCAACCGTTAAAACCTCAATATCTGCACGTCTTAAAATGTCAATCGGAGCAATTGCTTCAAGCTCTTCAAATCCATCTGCAAGAAAACAGTATACCATTTGTTCTTCCTCCTTAATCAAGAGCGATATTCATATATATATCAGTAAATTTCCAATCCTTTTTCAGCTCGGTATGTATTGGAAATAACATACCGTATTTTTCACAATTTACCTTTATTTCAGATGTATCTTCATTAAAAAGACAATACGAAGCTGCATTTTCTTTTATAAACTCCTCAAAGACACAAGCATTGTCATCAGAAATGAAAAATACATCATTTTGGCTTTCAAAAAATCTGACACCTGAGTATTCGAGACAAGAAATTGCATATCCTTCACTTTTCCCGGAAAAACTGATGCAATTGTCAAGCAAGCCTTGGCGCTTTGAAAAGTACTCAACGCCTGTTATTTCTTTCCTGTTTAAAAAACACTCATTTGTTCTACCGTAAACAATTTTTCGATGCATTGCCTCAATAAAGCCGAATTTTGCATAATATTTATATAGTCCTTCGTTTGCAGGGACAAGCGAAATAAAGTCAAAACCTGACTCAATACAGAATTCACAAGCCTCTTTTATAAGAGTACTCATAAAGCCCTTTGATCTATGATTTTCATCGGTTGCTGCTGCATAAAGATACTTACCATTATATATCCTGCCGTTAATTGTGAGTTCAGAATCAAGAAGGTACAACGCAGAACATATCGAACAATTATCATACAGCGCAAACACATCACATATTGCACCTTCATCAGAAAAAAGAAGCTCGATATAATCTTTTTCATCACCGAAAACCTTCATCCATAGTTCAGTAAGCTTTTCTGTATTTTCAGCACTCGGAATAATCTTCATTTATATAGGTAGCCTCAAACTTATCAGCAATAATAACAGGATAGTATGAAAGCTTTGCCTTTCTTAAATTTTCAGAGCCTGTATCATCCTCACGGTTAATATATTTATATGAGGTAAGCTCATTGATAACAAA
>JAZUAZ010000105.1:0-8853 GCA_045638245.1 Acutalibacteraceae bacterium
TATGGAACTTATAACATTACCCAACGGATTGAGAATATTCCTTAACCCCTGCGATAACCTCCGCTCTGCGATAGTGGGCGTGTGGGTTCTCAGCGGCTCAAGGTACGAAAATGACCGCAACAACGGAATATCTCATTTCATTGAGCATATTGTATTTAAGGGAAGTAAAAAAAGAAGCGGCTTTGAAATCGCCGAGGGAATGGATGAAATCGGCGCTCAGGTCAATGCCTACACCACAAAGCAGTATACCTTTTTCTATGCAAAGGCACTTGATTATCAGATAATGAAGGCGGCGGATATTCTTTTCGATATGCTTAAGAATCCGAGGCTTGACGAAAAGGATATCGAAACGGAAAAGGGAGTAATTATCGAAGAAATCGCTATGTGCGAGGATGATCCCGACGATGTATGCTATGAGGTTAATGAGAGAGGGCTGTTCTCGGGCAGCACAATGGCTCTTGACATTCTCGGTACGAGGCAGACGGTTTCCTCCTTTACCGCAGAGGACATAAGAGAATACATGTCGGAAAAATACCTGCCCTCAAGGACGGTCATAGGTGTAAGCGGCTCCTTCAGCCGTGAGGAAATACTCGCAAAAATCCAAGAGTATTTCGGTTCTCTTGACAAAAGCGAAAGCGGAGAAAGCTTTTATCCCGTACCCTTCAATAAAGGCTTTTATCTGAAAAATATGCCTACCGAGCAGAATCATATCATGCTTTCATTCCCGGGTGTTGCAACAGACAGTGAGGATTTATATGCTCTGCATATTGTAACTCATATTCTCGGCTCAGGCACCTCCTCTATGCTTAACCGCAGAATAAGAGAGGAGCTGGGGCTTGTATATTCCGTAGAAGCATGGCTCGGTACCTATGTAGGCGGTGGCTATGCGGCAGTTTCCATGAGTCTCGGTGACAAGGGCGAGGAAAAAGCCATAAAAGAGGCAATCAGAATAATATCCGACTTTCCGCGCAGTGTTACTCAGCGTCAGGTGGATATAGCCAAGGAAAAGGTTATATCAGGACTTATTATGGCAGGTGAAAATCCCCAGTCAAGGTTTTCATCTAACGGAAGAACACAGCTTCTTTTTTCAAAATTTACAACAGACGATGAAATTATAAACGAAATTAAGGCAATCTCTCTTGAAAGAGTAAGAGAGGTATGCAATAAATATCTTGATTTATCGAGGATGGCATTTACCGCTGTCGGCAGGGTAAAAACTGAGCAGGATTATAAAAAAATTATTGACAGTGCAATAAACAAAGAAGGTATCTGAATGAACTCAAATAAAAAAGCAGAAAGACTTGTTATCAAGGTGGGTACCTCCACCCTTACATATGAAACGGGCAAGATTAACATAAGAAGAATGGTAAGGCTCTGCTCAGTGCTTGCAGACCTGCACAACTCGGGCAGGGAGATAGTGCTTGTGACCTCAGGTGCAATCGGCGTAGGTGTCGGCAAATTAGGTCTCAAGGAAAGACCCAAGGACATTCCCGGCAGACAGGCGGCGGCAACGGTAGGCCAGTGCGAGCTTATGTTTATGTATGATAAGTTCTTTGGTGAAAACGGAGTAAAAACGGGTCAGCTGCTTATTACCAAAAGTGATATAGAAAACGATAAAAGAAGAACCAATCTTGAAAACACCTTCGAGAAGCTTTTTGAATACGGTGCAGTACCCATTGTCAATGAAAACGACAGCGTTGCAACCGAGGAAATCGTTTACGGTGACAATGACTCCCTTTCTGCCATTGTTGCAAGGCTTATCGGTGCTGATAAGCTTATAATTCTTTCCGATATAGACGGACTTTTTGACGATAACCCGATGGAAAATCCCGATGCAAGGCTTATTCCCGTGGTTGAGCAGATTACCGATGAAATCGAAGCTCTCTGCGGCGGCTCGGGTACTGACAGAGGCACCGGCGGAATGATAACAAAAATCCATGCGGCAAAAATAACAACCGAGGCGGGAATCCCCACCGTTATTATGAACGGCAGTGACCCTCAGGATATCTATAAGCTAATAGACGGTCACTGTATAGGTACGTTATTTGTTGCAAAGTAAAGGAGAATTCCAATGCTTACACAATTAGGTAAAAGAGCAAAAAAAGCCGAAAGAGTGCTTATGACTGCCGGGAGTGAGCAGAAAAATAAGGCTCTGGGCTTTATAGCAGATGCTCTTGTTGAAAATACGCAGTACATAACCGAAGAAAATAAAAAGGATATTGCAGCCGCAAGAGAAAAGGGTATGAGCGAGTCAATGCTTGACCGTCTTATGCTCGATGAAAAGAGAATCAGGGGCATATCCGATGCTGCAAGGGAGCTTATTTCACTTCCCGACCCGGTCGGTAAGGTTATAAGCGGCACAACCCGTCCCAACGGTCTTCTTATTGAAAAGGTTACAGTACCTCTTGGCGTAATTGCTGTTATTTTTGAGGCGCGTCCCAACGTAACCGTTGATGCGGCGGCTCTGTGCCTTAAATCGGGTAACACCGTAATTCTCCGTGGCGGCAAGGAAGCTATCAATTCCAATGCTGTTATGGCAAAAATAATGCGTCAGGCAATAGCCAAGGCGGGTCTTCCCGAGGACTGCATCCAGCTCGTCGAGGATACCTCAAGAGAGAGCGCAACTGCTCTTATGAAGCTTAACGGCTATGTTGACGTGCTTATCCCGAGAGGCGGTGCGGGACTTATTTCCGCCTGCGTACAGAATGCTACAGTACCCGTAATCGAAACAGGAACGGGCAACTGCCACATTTATGTTGATAAATCTGCAGATATAAATAAGGCTGTTGAGATTATCTACAACGCCAAAACCTCAAGGCCCTCGGTATGTAACGCCTGCGAAAGTCTTGTAATACACAGTGAGATTGCAAAAGAGGTCCTTCCGCTTATCAAGGCAAGGCTTGACGAAAAGGGAGTGGTAATCCACGCTGACGAAAGAGCAAGGGCTATTCTTCCCGATTCTCTTGAAGCAACTGAGGAGGATTACGGCAGAGAATATCTCGGCTATGAAATCAGCGTAAGGGTTGTTGACTCTCTCGACGAAGCGGCTGAGCATATTATGACCTATACAAGCGGTCACAGTGAGTGTATAATCAGCGAGGATTATTCGGCAACAAGGGAGTTTACCTCTAAGGTTGATGCGGCGGCGGTTTACGTCAATGCTTCCACACGCTTTACCGACGGCGGAGAGTTCGGCTTCGGCGCGGAAATCGGCATTTCAACACAGAAGCTTCACGCAAGAGGTCCTCTCGGACTTCCCGAGCTTACAAGCTTCAAATATATAGTTTACGGCAACGGTCAGATACGCTGAGAAAGGGGATTTTATGGCAGAAAAGAAAAAAAGATCACCTTTGAGCTTCATAGTGGGTCTTATAGTGCTTTGTCTTACGGCGGTGGGAGCGGTGAGCATAATTTCTATGGTCAGCGATGAAATTGCCGAGAGAAACAAAGAAAAAAGTCTGCAGCAGCTCAGTGAGTACGAAAAATTCGTGGCTCCCATTATCATGTACGATCCCGACACCTTTGACGATATTACAATGGCAAATACGGATCAGCTTATAAGTATTGCTATATGGTCAATTCTTGATAGTGACCTTCCGCCTGATGCTTACGAATACGCCGACGGCGGTATGGTTATTCCTCAGGCTGATGTTGAAAATAAATTCAGGGAGCTTTTCGGAAGTGAAGCGGCTCTTACACATGCTACTGTTGACGGCGGCGGAATTTATTTCAGCTACAGTGAGGATAACAGCTCATACATTATCCCCATCACAGGTGTTACTCCCATATACACCCCGAAGGTAATGAGTGCAATTGAAAGGGACAGTACCGTAGAGCTTACGGTTGGGTATCTTGCCTCAAGTGACTGGGCACAGGACAGTGAGGGTAATATAGTAAGCCCCGAGCCTGCAAAATATATGAAGATAACCCTCGGTAAAAACACCGACGGAAGCTTCTATCTCAGGGCACTGCAGTCGGCGGATTAAAGGCGGTTTTTACTTAAAATTACGGCTATCCATTGACTTTTTATCAAAAAAAAGATATATTATATGTATAATAGGAAATTTATAATTTCCTTAATTGAATGAAGTAACAGGCAAATCAATTTTCAAGGAGGTTAAATCATGAAAAAGACAATGAAAAAGGCTATTATCCTTTTCGCACTTGTTGCAATTATTGCAACAGTCTGTGCCTTTACCTCTTCTGCAGTTTCCTGCGGCGACGGTAAGCACACAATCGTTGAGGAGTATCATGCACCTACCTGTACAGATCCGGGCTACACTTCCTACAGCTGTACAATGTGTTCCTTCGCAGGTATCAGTGAACGCACAGAGGCTCCCCTCGGCCACGATCACAAGGGTGTGAAATTCACCTACGAATTAGTGGACGGTACTTATTATAAGAGAGGTAAGCTCTGCAACAGACCCGAATGTGCACAGATGATCTATGACGTACACAGTGAGGGTAATCAGTCAGTTTTTGACAGATACTATCTTGTTCAGCTTATCAATCCCTATGTAGCTGATACATATTGGGAAGAGATAACTCACGCTGACGTTGTAAAGCAGTATAAATCAGAGCTTGTTAAAACAAAGCAGAACGCCGAATACGGTAACTGGTACATCAGAGAGGGTGCAACTCTCGAAAGCTATATTACCGAGGTTCTTGCTCACAGAGACTATACAGACTGGATGAACACAGTCAACGGTACTAACATCGTAAGACGTCTCAAGGATAAGGCATACGGTAAGTATGACCTTGTGGGCTGGGCATACAGCAAGCTCGAATCAGGCGAATATACAGATGCCGATATTATCGACTTCAGAAATACGGCTGTTACCGCTAACACAAGCATTTACGCTACCTTCAAGGGCGACGAAACCGTAACCTATTGGGTACAGTACCGTGACGGTGACAAGGTATTCATCACAAAGTTATTCAACGTTCTTCACGGCAAGGCTGCCGAGGATGATATTTTCCTTCCCGAATATGACAGTGAAGGCAACTTTGTAAAATACAACAACGAACGCCTCAACAAGGCTGAGGATGTAAGATGCTACTATGAATTCAGCGGATGGTCACCCTCGATCAAGGAAATTTACGGTAATACAGATATTATCGCTCAGTACAAGGCTATCGAAAAGGAATATGACTTCATATTCTATAAGTGGGATGCAAAAAAGGGCGAATACGTTGACAGCGGCGTAAGAGCAAGAGCTAAGTACGGTTATCCTCTTGTTTACGTTCATCAGGACGGCACAAAGCTTACTCAGGATGAAATCAAGACCCTTACCGCAAAGGATAAGGACCGCAGCTATATCTACTCATGGGACGGCAACTGGAAGATGTTAAACAGAGATTTCTATGTTACCTCTGCAAGCTGCTCAGTTCCTTATGATACTCTTGATGCAAGACACGAGAATGAAGAGGGTTACGAGCCTGTAATACTTATTCCCACACACAACAAGCGTCAGGTGCTCTATAAGACATACGTTACTATCAAATTTGATAACAGCGTTGACTTCAAGGGCTCAAATAAGGAATATGATACAGAAACCTACCTCAACGGTCTGAATGTTCAGGTTGTTGATGCAAACGGCCAGCTTATTGCTAAGGGTACTGCAAATCTTGTTGAAGGTACTGACTATGCACAGTTCGTCTGCTCACTTTATGACAGCAGCAGCTACACTGTAACAGTTACCTCCGTAAGAGGCAAATATTCAGGCACTACAACTCTCGGCAGAACCTATGTATACGATGTCAATGCTCCCGTGCAAATCTCTGTAGGTCTTACCGTTGACGAGGACTACATCAGCGGTCAGGGCTGTCACTGTATTTGTCACAATGCGCTCTTCAAGCCTCTCTGGGTAAAGATACTCAATCTCCTTTACCGTCTGTTCAACGTGAAGTATGTATGCTGTGATGATATGTACGTATCACTCGGTGATCTTCTCGTATACACAAAGTAAGGCTGTAAATTTCAGAAGCTTTAATTAACTGTCGGGACTAAGCCTCCCGACAGTTTTCTTATATGCCGTATAGCTCCCGTTGAGCCGCAACCTCTTGCAAGAAAAAAGATTTTATGCTACAATACAAAAAAAGACAAAAGGAGTAAGATATTATGGAAACAATCAAGGCACTATTTTCCGAAAATTTCCCTGCGGCCTTTGCAACAGCCTGTCTTTGTGCATACTTCTTCGGAATGGCGGTTGTATTTGTTCTCAAGCCTCTTAAAAATGCAGAAAGCTTCTCAATCAAGCCTGTTGACAATGCAGGTAAAACCGAAATACGCGTTTATTACGGCGGTATTTCCTTTGCACTCGGTGCATTTCTTCTCTATCTTGCAATCGCAACAGGCACCGCTTATTATTCCCTTGTAGGCGGTATGTTCTTTGCTACAACCGTATTTGTTACAAGAACTATCTTCCTCTTTGTTGATAAGGGTTGGAAGTGTCCCTACACAAAGCTTGCAATTCCCGCTGAGGGTGCTTTTGTTATAGCTCTGTGGACCTGCTACTTTCTTGCAAAATAAGATATGAGCTACTTTATAATACCACAGCCTGCTTTTATAAACGTAAAAAACGACACCTGTGCATTTAAGGTATCGTCTTTTATAAAAATAACGGGCGAAGAAAATACGCTTGAAGCAAGAGATGAGCTTTTACTGTTTTTAAATGAGAAGCTTGAGGTTTATCCCGTGGGGGGAGAGTACGAAATACATTTTGCCCTGTCGGAGGACGACAGAAAAAAGGGAAGCTACCGCATAAAGGCGGAAAATAAAAGCATAATTCTCACTGCAGGCTCGCAGGAGGGGCTTTTCTATGCCGTGCAGACTCTTAAGCAGCTTCTTTTTCAGTGTGAGGGTGAGCTTTGCGAGCTTGAAATAAAGGATGAGCCCGAATTTGAAGTAAGGGGACTTATGCTCGACTGCGGAAGATATTTTTTCTCAAAGGAGGAGGTTTTCCGCTTTCTTGAGCTTATGGCTCTTCATAAGCTGAATGAGTTTCACTGGCATCTGAGTGAAGATCAGGGTTTCCGATGTCAGCTTGACTGTGCTCCGCTCCTTACGGAAATCGGCTCGGTACGAAGCCATACAAACTTTAATAATAAGGAGCATTCGGGATATTATACCAAGGCAGATATAAAGGAAATAATCGCCTTCGCTCACAGTAAGCACATTAAGGTCATACCTGAAATCGACACACCGGGTCACGCGGTGAGTATGATAAGCGCTTATCCTGAGCTTTCCTGCTTCAACAGAGACTTGCCTGTTGCTACAAGCTGGGGCGTCAAGCACGATGTGCTGTGTGTAGGTAAGGAAAGTACCTTTGATTTTATGTTTGCGGTTCTTGATGAGCTTTGTGAAATGTTCACCGACGGTACGGTGCATATAGGAGGAGACGAGGTGCCTGTTACAAGATGGAGGCTTTGTCCTCACTGTCAGGCACGTATGAAGCAGGAGGGTATAGAGACCGAAAACGGACTTCATATATATTTTCTTAACCGTATTGCAGAGTACCTTCAGAGTAAGGGAATACAGGTACGTATGTGGAATGACAGCAACAAGGAAAAAACCGTTAACTTCGACGTCTGCTGGCAGATGTGGAACGGTGCGATGAGCGAAGCTGACGTTATATCCCACATAGATAAGGGCAGAAGCTTTGTGCTTTCGAATAATGAGGCATACTATCTCGACCTTCCTTACGGGCAGACAAGCTTAAAAGCCGCATATGATTATATTCCCTTATACTACAGACTCAGCGATACTCAGAAAGACTGTATAAAGGGTCTTGAGGCTTGCTTGTGGGGTGAATTCGTACCCGACGTAAAAACTGCTGATTATACCCTTCTTCCCCGTCTGGGAGCCTTTAGTGAAAGTGCATGGACAAATGAGGAAAAGAAGGATTTTGACCGCTTCTACGGCTCTATGAAGCATTACTACCGTTTCCTTTACGCTCACGGATACTCTCCTGCTTCGCCTGAAAGAGCAATGCCGAAGGGAATAGGTAAGCTCTGCTCAAGGCTTTATTGGGAAAGGCGTAAGCTTTGCTGGAACGGTCTCGGCAATCTGATTGATAATTACAGGATAAAAAAGAAGTACGGTAAAAATAAGCAATAAGAAAACCGCAGGACGGGTATTGTGCTTGGACACAAGACCTGTACCTGCGGTGGTTTTTATTTTTCTTTTCTGAGTAGCTCGAGTAAGCTTGTCATTTCTTCGGGCATCGGGGCGGAAAGCTCAATTTTTTCACCGCTGACAGGATGGGTAAAGGTAACAAAGCCGCAGTGAAGAGCCTGATGAGAAATCAGCGGATGCTCCTCAAAATACAGTCTGTCACCGTAAAGTGGAGTGCCGAGATACTGAAAGTGTACTCTTATCTGGTGGGTGCGGCCCGTTTCAAGGCGCACACGGACAAGGGAATAATTGTCACCGCTTTCCTCTACGGTGTAGTGAGTTACGGCTCTGTCGCCTCTGTCGTCGGCAGTGCGGTAGGTTTTCATCGGGTCGGGACGGTATATAGGCTTATCAATAGTGCCGCTACCCTCGTATTTTCCGCTGACAACCGCAAGGTACTGCTTTTGCACGTTGCCCGAGAGTCTTGCTGCGGCGTGAGAGTTGAGAGCACAGATTACTATTCCCGAGGTGCCCTTGTCAAGTCTGCCTATGGCTCTGAAGGTTGCCGGCTTATTCTTTCTTAAAAGGTAGCCCGGAACCGCATTGGCAAGGGTATCTCCCTGATGGTTGTGAGTTTCGTGCATAGCAAGTGTGCCGGGCTTGTTGACGATGAGAATATCCTCGTCCTCATAGATAATATCAAGGGGATAATCCGTGGGGATGGATACTGAGCTGCT
>JAZUAZ010000106.1:0-4717 GCA_045638245.1 Acutalibacteraceae bacterium
TCCCGCGATTGCGAATCGCGAATTGTGAATTGCAAATTGTGATTTACAAAGCATTTCGGAGCAGACCTCTGCCCCGAAACGGAAAATTTAAATTATACAGGAATGAGTGCTTTTGCAAGAGCAAAATAGATAACAAGTGAAATGGTATCCACAAGTGTAGTGATAAGGGGACCTGCCATAAGAGCAGGGTCTAATTTGAGAAGCTTTGCCACGATAGGCAGAGTACAGCCGATAGTCTTTGAAACAACAACAACAGCCGCAACGGAAAGCGAAACAACAAGAATAACACTGCTTTGTGTTTCACTGCCCATAAGATTGAGAACGAGCATACGTCCGTAGTTTGCAACGGCAAGGATGATGCCTACCATAAGTGAAACACGGATTTCCTTCCAGAGAACCTTGAAGTAGTCCTTTATGTGAACCTCGCCCAGAGCAAGACCACGGATGATAAGGGTAGAAACCTGATTACCCGAGTTACCGCCGGTACCCATAAGCATAGGTATGCAGGCTGTAAGACCTGCCGTTGCCGCAAGCTGAGCTTCAAAGCCTTCGATTATCTGACCCGTAAAGGTGGAAGCTATCATAAGAATCATAAGCCAGCCGATACGGTTTTTAGCAAGATTAAAAACATTTGTCTTGAGGTATTCATCCTCAGAGGGAGTAAGAAGGGCCATCTTTTCCATATCCTCGGTGGCCTCTTCGTCGATGATGTCGACGATATCGTCGATGGTGATGATACCTACGAGACGTCCTTCATTATCTACAACAGGTACGGAAAGAAGGTCGTACTTCTTGGCGATTGCAGCAATTTCTTCCTGGTCGTCCATGGTTTTAACGTAGATAAGACGCTCGTCATCGCTCATGATCTCAGTAAGGGGAGTATCCTCCTCATTGAGAAGAAGACGTCTGAGGGGGAGAGTACCCACAAGGTGACGGCTGTCGTCTATTACGTAACAGGTATAAATAGTTTCCTTGTCAACACCGGAGCGGCGGATGCTTTTTATAGCCTCGGCAACGGTGAGACGGTCGTGAAGCTCAACCATTTCGATGGTCATAACGCTTCCCGCACTTCCTTCGGGGTATTTGAGGAAGCGGTTGATAATGTCGCGGGTTTCCTTGTCAGTATTGGCAAGCACTCGGCGTACAATATTTGCAGGTACCTCCTCGAGGAAGTCAACTGCGTCGTCGACGTACAGGTCATCCATAAGACGCTCAATTTCGCTGTCGGTTATGGACTGGACTATAATCGTCTGACTGTCTGTTTCAAGGTAAGCAAAAACGTCTGCGGAAATATCCTTGGGGAGAATACGGAATATCTTAACGGCAAGCTTGTCGTCGTCCATATCCATGATGAACTCCGCAATATCAGCGTAAGCCATTTCCGAAAGCTCGTCACGAAGCTCCTTGAGCTTGTTTTTTGCTAGCAGCTTATAAAGGCCGCCGAACTCATTTTCATTCATTTGATTCACCGACTTTCTCAGTGCAGAGCCGTCAGTGATTTGGCGGAGCCTGCACTGCTTCTGAGATTATTGCACGCGTTAGGTTTACTATCGCCTTCCACTGTGAGGCCCACCTCCTTGAAATGAATTCGGGACTTTTACCCGTATTTTATATTCTACATTATTTTTGGTTGTAAAGTCAATAATTATTTTGGAAAAAAGCGGATTATTTAAATGCGCGATTCGCAATTCGCAATTCGCAATCGCGGGATAGCTCCGTAAAAACAGAAAGGTGCTTCCCGCCCAATAAAGCAGATATAGCTTTTTGTGTTAATCTTAGCAATAGATAACGAAAAGACATTGCAACCGTATCAAAAGAAATATTTTCTTCTGTTTTCAATAAATAAGGCTAAAAGTAACGTTGGACGGCGGGTGGGTGTTGTATTTTATTTCCCGTGTTCCCCGCGATTGCGCATCGCGAATCGGGCATTGCGCATTAAAAAAACGCCCCGAAGGGCGTTTTTTTATATATGGCATGCCTCGTGGTCGTGTTCTTCAATCTTACCTACGATGGGTTCGGGGTCGATGCCCTGACGCTTGTAGTAGTCGGCAAGAGCTGCCTTGATTGCCTGCTCAGCGAGTACAGAGCAGTGAATCTTAACTGCGGGAAGTCCGTCGAGAGCCTCAACAACTGCCTTGTTTGTGAGCTTGAGTGCCTCACTGATGGGCTGACCCTTAATCATATCCGTTGCAATTGAGCTTGTTGCAATAGCACTCGCACAGCCGTAGGTCTTGAACTTTACGTCAACGATGATGTCGTTTTCAATTTTGAGGAACATCTTCATGATGTCTCCGCACTTTGCATTACCGATTTCGCCGATACCGTTAGCGTCGGGGATTTCACCTACGTTGTGAGGCTCTGCAAAATGCTCCATTACTTTCTTACTGTATTCCATGTTAGTTTAACTCCTTTTCTTCTTCTAATATATGGTCCCAGAGGGGTGACATTGAGCGAAGTCTGTCGATGATGGGGGGCAGTACCTCGAGAATGTAGTCAACGTCTTCCTCGGTATTGTTTTCGCTGAGAGAGAGTCTTAATGAGCCGTGTGCAACCTCGTGCTTAAGACCTATTGAAAGAAGCACGTGGCTGGGGTCAAGGGAGCCTGAGGTACAGGCGGAGCCGCTTGATGCACAAACGCCCTTGAAGTCGAGCATAAGAAGAAGGCTTTCACCTTCAACGCCTTCAAAGCACATACTGAAGTTACCGGGAAGTCTGTGCTTTGTATCGCCGTTGATTCTTGAGTGAGAAATTTTGCCTGCACCCTCGAAAAGTCTGTCTCTGAGAGCGGATACCTTCTTAGCGTTTTCCTCGAGATGCTCACACATATCGGTGATTGCAACGCCGAGACCTACGATGCCGGGTACGTTTTCTGTACCTGCTCTTCTGCCGCTTTCCTGAGCGCCGCCCTCGATAAGGTTGGGAAGGCGGAGTCCCTTTTTGCAGTAAAGAGCGCCGATGCCCTTTGTAGCGTGGAATTTGTGTCCCGAAAGGGAGAGCATATCAATATTCTGCTCTTTAACGTCAATTTTTATGTGACCTACTGCCTGTACGGCATCGGTGTGGAAAAGTACGCCCTTGTCACGGCAGATTTTACCGATTTCAGCAATGGGCTGTACAGTACCGATTTCATTGTTTGCGTACATAATTGTAACGAGGCAGGTTTCATCAGTGATTGCCTTTTCAACATCCTCGGGACGAACAATACCGTTTTCGTAAACATCAAGATAGGTTACGGTGAAGCCCTCTTTTTCGAGAGCTGCCATAGTGTGAAGTACGGCATGATGCTCAAATTTTGTTGTGATAAGGTGCTTCTTACCTTTTTTTGCACCGAGGGCTGCGGCACCTCTGATAGCCCAGTTGTCTGCTTCGGAGCCGCCTGAGGTAAAGAAGATTTCCTTACTGTTGGCACCGAGGGCATCAGCAACCTGCTGTCTTGCCTTTTCTACAGCCTTATGAGCAACCTGTCCTACCTCGTAAAGGCTTGAGGGGTTGCCGTAATGCTCTGTCATATAGGGGATAATAGCCTCGACTACCTTTTGTGAAACGGGAGTAGTAGCGGCGTTATCTGCGTATACAAATCTCATTTCAAACACTCCAATTCTGTTTTTTCTATTGTCTGGCTTCTTTCGGCTAAGTCCTTAAGAGTTATCCTGCTTACAACCGAAATAGTCGCTTTATAAATTTCCGTCCAGATAAAAGACGTTACACAGTCGCAGTAATTTTGACATTTACCCTCGTCCTCAGCGCATGCGACGGGGGCAAGGGAGCCTTCGGTAGCCTTGAGAATATCCTCAACGGTGATTTTTTCGGCAGGGCGTGTGAGATGATAGCCGCCCTTTGCACCGCGTACCGATTCAACAAGCTCAGCCTTTGTAAGCTTTCCGATAATCTGCTCAAGGTACTTTTCTGAGAGGTGCTCTCTTTCGGCGATATCCTTAAGGGAAACACAGCCATCCTTGCCGTTTACTGCGAGGTCTGTCATTATACGAAGACCGTATCTTCCCTTGGTGGAAATTTTCATCACATTCACTCCTTTTCTGTCATAATTCCTACTTTGTCAGTAGTATATCACGTTTTTGAATTCATAGCAAGTAGGTATGGATTATTTTTTATAAAAATTATTATGTGCTGAGTAGAAAAATTTTATGCAATATGCCGTTGTTTCCGAGTGAGCAATTTGATATTTTTTTCACCTTAATGTTTGATATAAAAACAACTCGTCTAACGCTCAAGCCGCTTGGCTCTTACTTTGTCCTGAGCGACAAAGTAAGCAAAACGCTCTTGGAGGGATAAGGAAATCCGAAAGTACTTTCGCTGATACCACCCTTTAATCTTAATAAAGCTGAAAAACTCTGCTTCTACATAAGGCTTATTCATTCTGTGGGCGAAAGGTTTCTCTCGTGTAGTTCAACAACTGCTCGGGAGTTTCACAGCTCAACTTACTTGTATGTTCAATAAAGAAACACGCTTGAGAGTACTTACCATTCAGGTTGTTAACTTGTCTATTGTTCACGTCATAAGTCCAACCACCGTGTATTCCGACATTCGCTGACCGCTCCTGTGGTGGTTTTAATAAGAGAATGCCTCCAGCCTTCTGCAATTAAACTTTACGGAAAGCAAATTCTTGCTCTTTGATTAAACATTCAAGTAAGTATCTATGTAAAATGGGTTAATTATTAAAGCTACCTCTGCGTAATAACCGTAAAAGAAAGATAAA
>JAZUAZ010000107.1:0-7139 GCA_045638245.1 Acutalibacteraceae bacterium
GTAATGCGTGGGACTGTGAATGCGGTCAGAAAAACATAGTCGGAAAATTCTGCAATAACTGCGGTAAAGCTGCAGCAAAGGAGGAATAAGAGATGAATAATACTAAATCAATAATCAGAAACATATCTATTTTTACAATAGCTCTGGCTCTTTATAATCTTTTGATTTTCGCAATACCCTTTGAACATACGGAGGTTTTCTGGGGTGCCTACGTTTTTGCTATGATAGCAATTGTTTCTCAGCTTGGTGTATATACCCTCGCTTATTTCGGGGCAGATTCCATTCGCAAGAAGCTTTATGCGGCTCCGATACAGAATATGGGTTTTATATATCTTGCCGTACAGCTTGTTGTTTCGCTTCTTTTTTCGATAGCAACTACGCTTATGGACGAGGAAATTCCCACATGGATAGTTTACGTTGCAGGCGCAGTTATATTCGGCGTTTTTGCTATTCTCGTACTTCTTGTTGATTCAACGAGAGACCGTATAGTCAACTTCGAAGAAAAAGCAGAGCAGCAGACCATTCAGGTGAGAAGCTTCAGAGTAAATGTTGACAGCGTACTTCGCCGCGTTACCGATCCCGAACTTAAAAATATAGTATACAGACTCAGTGAAACAGCAAAGTACAGTGATCCTGTTTCCACAGAGGAGCTTTATCCCGTTGAGGCTGAAATCACACGCAAAATCAATGAGCTTTACAATGCAGTTGAAAGAAACGATATTTTTTCTGCAAAGGCAATTGCAAACGAAGCAATCATCCTTTTCCAGGACAGAAACGCACAGTGCAAGCTCTATAAGAAAAAATAAAGCTTAAAGGCAGGGGACAGAATCACCGGGACGGTTCTGCGGCTTTGCCGGTCACAGATAACCTAAAAAATAAAAAAACGGAGCCACAGAAACGTCTCTGTGGTTCTTATTCAGGAGTATTATATGGCAGTTTTTAAATGTAAAATGTGCGGCGGCACACTTGATGTGAATGAGGGTGATAAAATCACCATGTGTGCCTATTGCGGTAACAGACAGACTGTTCCTACTGTTTCGGACGATGCTGTTGCTAATCAGTTCAACAGAGCTAACTATCTCAGAATGAGAAACGAATTTGACAAAGCGGCAGAGGCTTACGGCAAAATACTTGACCTTGATGATAAAATCAGCGAGGCTCACTGGGGACTTGTTCTTTGCAAGTACGGTGTAGAGTACGTTGAGGACCCGAAAACCTTCAGACGTATTCCCACCTGCCACAGAACACAGTACGTGTCAATTCTTGCAGATGCAGACTACCTTGCGGCAATTGATAATGCTGATGAGTCAAGTGCAGAGCTTTATACGGCTCAGGCTCACGAGATAGCAGAGCTTCAGAAGTCAATCCTTGCAATCGTAAAGGATGAGAAGCCCTTCGATGTGTTTATCTGCTACAAGGAAACAGACGAGGAAGGTAAACGTACCGTTGACAGTACCGTAGCAAATGATATATATTATCAGCTTACAAAAGAGGGTATGCGTGTATTCTATGCGGCAATTACCCTTGAAGATAAGCTGGGTGTTGAGTATGAGCCTTACATATTTGCGGCCCTGAATACCGCAAAGGTTATGCTTGTAATCGGTACAAGACCTGAATACTTCAATGCGGTGTGGGTAAAAAATGAGTGGTCACGTTACCTCGGTATTATGAAAAATGACCGCGAAAAGATGCTTATTCCCTGCTACAGAGATATGGATGCTTATGATCTTCCCGAGGAGTTCGCACATCTTCAGGCTCAGGATATGGCTAAAATCGGCTTTATCAATGATCTTGTAAGAGGTATAAAAAAGGTAACAGGTAAAAATGTCGTTGCCGCTACCGAGAACAATGTGGTGGGAGGTATAAATATCCCTGTATTCCTTAAGCGTGCATTTATGTTCCTTGAGGATAAGGAATGGCGTGCTGCGAATGAATATGCAGAGAAAATTCTCGATACAGAGCCGGAAAACGTACCTGCATATCTTGTAAAACTTATGGCAGATACCAAATCACCGACCAAGGAAGAACTCAGAAACAGTGAAATCGCCTTTGAGCAGAACAATAATTATAAAAAGATACTCCGTTTCGGCAATGAGGAGCTTGTCCGTGAAATTTCAGGATATTGTGCAGAAGTAAATAACCGTAAAGAGCTTGAGCGTCTTACTGCAATATATGATTCAGCCGTTGCTCAGCAGCGGATAGCCTGCAGCGAGCCGGCATATATTAAGGCTGCCGAGCTTTTCTCGGGAATAGTCGGCTTCAGGGATGCACAGCAGTGCAGAGACAACTGTCTGTTTATGGCTATGGAGGAAAGAAACAAGGTTATCTATAACAACGCAGTTGCAACCGTAAAGGGTGACCGTCTTGACGCCTACGAAAAGGCACTTGAAATACTTGCTCCTATAGCAGGCTGGAAGGAGTCGGGCGGTACCAAGGATGCTGATGCACTTATTACTCTTTATACAAACAACAAAGAAAACCTTCAGAAGCGCATAAAAAAGGCTCAGATAAAAGAGAAAACGAAAAAGCTCGTTAAGCTGCTGATTATACTTGCAATTATCGGCGGCATCGGCTACGGAATATACTCATTGGTAACAGGTTCGGATGCTGATGGCTACGAAAGTGCGATGTCTCTTTATGAAGACGGCAGATATGCTGAGGCGGCTGTAGCCTTCGGTAAGCTCGGTGACTATAAGGATTCCTATGAAAAATCAAAGGAATGCTGGGCTATGGTTTCACACGATGTCGTTACCTTTGATGCCAACTTCAATCATACGGTTGCAATAACAGAAGACGGAAGTGTAGTTGTCACAAATAAAAATGCACTTTTCGGTAAACCGAAATATATTGATGATTGGGAAAATATTTCTGCCGTTTCAGCCGGTTCAAATTATGTTGTCGGTTTAACATCAGAAAAAAAGGTAGTCTATGAAGATTACTCTGAAGATAAAGGAAAAACCGCTTGGTTGCAAGCCGTTGAAGACTGGGAAAACGTTAAATTTATAGATGCTACAAGAGGCTATATGATTGGTCTTACAGAAACTGGAAATATTTTATTTGTCGGTGATGACAAAGAAGCAGGCGTCGAAGAAATAGGCAATGAGGTTTCGTATTGGGAAAATATAGTATCTGTTTCAGCAGGCAAGCATTATGTTGTTGGTATTAAAACCGACGGCACAGTTATTGCGGCAGGCTCAAATGAGTACGGCGGATGTGATGTTAGCGACTGGGAGGATATAGTAGCAGTATCTGTAGGTGCATATCATACTGTAGGTCTTAAAAGTGACGGCACTGTTGTAGTTACGGGAGACCAGGACAGAGAACGCGCGAATGTAAGCTCCTGGACGAATATTGTCAGAGTTGAGGCGGGTAATAATGTTACTGTAGGAATCAAAGCCGACGGCAAGGTTTTAGCTGTAGGCGCAACCGATGATGGTCGTCTTAACGTTGATAAGTGGGATAATATAGTAGCCGTTTCTGCAGACGACCATGTTGTCGGATTAACCTCTGACGGTAAGCTTGTAGCGACAGGTAAGAATGATAAAGGTCAGTGTGAAGTCAGCAAGTGGCCTGCAGTCAGACTAACATAAGGTACACACCATGGCAAAACAAAAAGACATAAAAACCAATGCGATGCGCATTCTCGATAAAAGCAAAACGCCCTATAAGGTCAATTATTACGAGTGTGATGAGTTTATCGACGGCGTGCATATTGCCGATAAGCTTTCCCAAAGCTATGATATAAGCTTCAAAACCCTTGTTGCAGTGGGCAAGAGCAAAGAAAACTATGTTTTCTGTCTGCCGGTAGATAAAGAGCTTGACCTCAAGAAGGCGGCTAAAAGCGTGGGTGAAAAAAGCGTTGAGCTTCTCCACGTTAAGGATATCAAAAATGTAACGGGATACATAAGGGGCGGTTGTACTCCTATCGGTATGAAAAAGCAGTTCAGAACCGTTATAAATGCTTCGGCTCTTGATTTTGATGAAATCATCATAAGCGGCGGCGCCTTAGGCGTTCAGCTTATGCTAAAGCCCGATGACCTTGCTAAACTCATCGGCGCAAGCTTTGAAAGCATAATATACTGAAAAAACCGTAGTAAAAGTCAAGTGACTTTTACTACGGTTTTCTTATTCATTTGAGAAGCGGGTGTTAAAGGGAAAAAATATCTCAATGCACGAAGGGCATCCCTTGCTACTTACAACTCGAAACTCGAGCCTTATTCCTTCACAATTCTGACAATCTTTGATCTCATCGTGCCGCCCATCTCAAAATCAAGACCTACATTCATAAGATATGCGCCGCCTACAGTACGCTCAAAATCATCGTATTTTACAGTGTAGCGGGCGTTTTCATCAAGTCCGTCAAGGCAGATGTGATAAAACTTGTCGTTGAAGAAGCTGTTTGCAGAGGTACAAAGGAAAAGCACGCTCTGCTCATCGTCAACGTACTGGTTGGCAAAGATACTGTCATTTTCAAAATCGGCAAGGCGGTAAAGTCTGCCGAACTGTACGGTGTTGCGGATTTCCTTGTAAAGCTCGATATACTTTTTGTGAATGTCAAGCTCCTTTTCGTTGTACTTCATAAGGTTGCCACCGATTGAAAGGGAACCCTGCATGGTAACATTGAAGCGGAAATCCCAGTCAGAGGGGCGTGAATGGCGGTTGGTATCTGTTACCCATGCGCGCATTGTTTTTCTGGGATAGAGAAGTGAAAAGCCCTGCTGAATGGTGAGTCTGTCAAGGGGATCGGTGTTGTCGCTTGTCCAGACCATATCAAAGTGAGAAAGTGCACCGTAATCCGCTCTGCCGCCGCCTGAAGCACAGCATTCAATCTGCAGGTCAGGATGTTTTTCCTTGAGTCTGTCTGCGATTTCGTAAACTGCCTTTGTGTGGCGGTACCAGAGCTCCTGGGGATTTTCAAGGTTGTCTGCGCCTGTTTCAGAGTAGGCTCTGTTCATATCCCACTTTATGTAGCTGATGTCGTACTCATTGAGCATATCGTCCATGCAGCTGAATACGAATTCCTGCACATCTTCTCTTGTAAGATTGAGTACGAGCTGCTGACGAAGCTCTGAGGGAGTTCTTGTATCGTAGTGATATGCCCATTCGGGGTGAGTACGGTATAAATCCGAGTCAGGATTTACCATTTCAGGCTCGAACCATAATCCGAAGCGCATACCGAGGGATTTTACCTTGTCGATAAGAGGCTTGAGTCCTTCGGGGAACTTGTCCTTGTTTACATACCAGTCGCCGAGACCTGCATGGTCATCCTTACGCTGACCGAACCAGCCGTCATCCATAACGAAAAGCTCACATCCGATTTCAGCAGCCTTTTCGGCAATTTTCTGCTGAGCCTCACTGCTTACGTCGAACCATGTTGCCTCCCAGCTGTTATAGAGAACGGGAAGAGGCTCCTTAGCGAAGCGGCGGGGCATAATGTAGTCGGTTGCAAAGGCGTTCATCTGATTGCTCATATCGGCAAAGCCCTGAGTATAGCCGCAATAAACCGAGGGAGTTACGAACTGCTCGCCAGGCTTGAGGGTGTATGAAAAATCGAAATCGTTTATACCGATAACGGCTCTTGTTCTGCCGGCAAAGTCACGTGAAATTTCAGTTTTGAAGTTACCTGACCAGGCGAGGGCACCGAAGAAAACGTCGCCCTTCTTTTCGTCAGCATTCTGTGACAGAATGAATATCGGATTAACGGTATGATTACTGCCGCCCTTACGGCTGTCGTAGGAAAGTACGCCGTTTTTAACCTCGGAGCTTACCTTTCGGAATTCGCCTGCCCAGGAGCCGTTGAAATTTGTTGAGGTATATACTCTTGTTGAGGGCATATTGAATTCAGCCGATGCTATCTTGCTGAGAGTGACGTTGTTTTCTGAGCAGTTTCTGATAACCGCATATCTTTCAATGATGTCGGTATTTTCCCTGAGCTTATAGAAAAGAGAAACTTCAAGGTTATAGGGCTTGTCCTCAAGGATGATTTCGAGCATAAAGCCCTCGTCAAATTCGCTGACGTTGAAATCCTTGTAGGTAAGCACCGCTTCACGGCATTTGTCGTGATAGGTAGCCATAAAGGCAACGGGTCTGTAAACCGTACCGCCGTAAGAGCCGTACTCAGTTTTGCCTAAGTCCTTTGCTGAATGGTTTGAGTTTCTCTCCCATGGCATATACAGTGATGTATAATCACCGTCGTCGCACTTTCTGCCCCAGTGGATATGACCGAGCGAGCCGTCACATTCCACGGACATGCAGTAGTGGGTGTTCTCTGTTTCAAGAATGAATACGCCGTTGTTTTCTAAAATTTTCATAATATTTTCTCCTTATTTTGAATATACAAATACAGCAAAATCAATTGTCACGTCAAGTTCGTTATAGTCGAAGAGCTTTTGCTTGTCACTTTCGCTTGTACGGTAATAATAGGGAGTCATAGCGAAAAGACTTTGAATGTCCTCTTTGCAATCGAGATGAATTTTTTCAGTGACCTTGATTTTTTCTCTGAGTCTGAGAAGGGTGGTTTCAGGCGGCATTTCGTCATTTTTATAGGGCTTATCGTAAAGGATTTCCTTTATTTCAAACAGATGCTCTTCACCTGCAACCGCAGTGATTATTATTCCGTCATCTTTTATGATGCGGCTGAATTCCTTTTCGTGGAAGGGAGCGAAAAGATGAAAGCCCACGTCCACTGACTTATCCGCAAGAGGGATTGAAGCAAGGTTTGCCACAAAGAAGGTTGCGCCGTTTCTGCGCTTTGCTCCGAGTCGTACCATTTCCTTGGATAAGTCAAAGCAGAGCATATTGCAGGGTGTTTTCTTCATAATCTCATTACTGTACCAGCCTTCGCCGCAGCAGATATCACACACGGTAGGATATTCTTTTCCGTGACGTTCAATGAGCTCGGTGACCTTTTTTGCAAGAGGTGAGAAGTAGCCCTTTTCAAGGAATTTTTTTCTCGAAAAAGCCATATCTTTGTTATCTCCGGTTTTTTCTCCTGCCTTATGATTGCCTGCAAGGAGATTTACATAGCCTTCTTTTGCAACATCAAAGCAGTGCCCCTTTTCACAGCGATAGCAGTTATCGGTTTTATTCAGAGTTTTTTTGCAAACAGGACATACAATATCCGACATTTTTTTCACCTT
>JAZUAZ010000108.1:0-2164 GCA_045638245.1 Acutalibacteraceae bacterium
CTTGGGACAATACTTTATACAGTATCCGCAGCCCTTGCAGAATAAACTGTTAATTGAAATCATTGCTTTTTCATACTCCTTTTAATTGGATTATATTAACATTCCGATTATATCACAACAAAATCCGTTTGTAAATGCAAAATTAACAATAGAATTAAATTATGATACCTTACCCTCTGCTTTTGCCTTTTCCGGGTCAGCGGCAGTAAGCTTCATAAAGTCAATCTTCATAAGCGGAGTCTGGGGAAGCTCATCCATATAAACTATATCTCTGGGCACGTAGAACTTTGAGAATTCCTTTTCAAGAGTTGCAGAAATCTTTGCATTGAGAGCTTCCTTGTCGGCATTCTTATCTTCAAGTACGGCATAAAGTCTTACTATTGATCTGCTGTTTTCCCAGCCCTGAACTGCACAGCATTCGTTTACTTCAGGGAATTCGCCGACAACTCTTTCAATGTCTGTGGGATAAACATTGTAGCCTGAGATGATGATAAGTCTCTTCTTTCTGCCTGAGAAGTAGAAGTATCCGTCTGCATCTCTGTAGCCAAGGTCACCTGAAAGTACCCATTTGGTACCGTTTTCGTCAGTATAAATACCGTAATCGTCTGCTTCACCCTGCATATAATAGCCATCCATAATTGTGGGGCCCGAAATTGCGAATTCACCAACCTCACCGTCGGGTACCTTCTTATGATTTTCGTCCCAGATTTCAACGGTTACACCGCGAAGAGCCCTACCGACTGAGCCGCGACGGTAATCGTTGTTTGAGTTTGTGGTACAAACTGAGTTCGTTTCGGTAAGACCGTAGCCCTGACGAAGTCTGCCCGTTGCACCCCACTTTTCAAAGTAGCTGTTAAATTCATCAATAAAGCCGTCAGATGCATCGTCACCACCGCAGAACATAACACGTATATTCTTAAGATGGGGTCCGTCAAAGCCCTTCTGCTTCATAAGCTTCTGGAACATAAGAGGAATACCGACAAAGCCTGCAATACGGTTTTTCTTCATAAGCTTGACGAAAATACGTGCATCAAACTGCATCATGGGGATAATTCTTGCACTGTTGCACATTGCCATATGTATGCCGATGCAAAGACCGAAGCAGTGGAACAAGGGAAGTACGATAACCTCTGCCTCTTCACCGGGAGCCTGGATATCGTCAAGGTCGGAAACGCGCCATACAAGCTCGTTGATTGATTTTGATGAAATCTTGATTGTCTTGCTCTTACCTGTAGTACCGCCGCCGTTAAGGTACGCGGCAAGCTCGTCGCCGTTATTGTGTGCGCATACGGGATTAGTGTGCATTTTAAGAGCATCCTTATAATAAGCGCATTTGTTGTATTTGGGATAAAGCTTCTTTACAAGACCCTCGGCAAATTTACAGCCGTACTTCTTGTAGCCCTCTGAATAGTCGGAGCTGTTGCAGATAAGGCAGGGAAGACCGCTTGCGTTTATAGTTTCTATATGGTCCTTAACAAGAAGGTCGAGCACCATAACGCCCTTTGAACCCACAAGCTCAAGCTGCTCCTTAAGATAATCAGCACCCATGAGCGGATGCACAAATGATGTAATTACGCCGATTTTGTTAAGAGCGTAAAAGGCGATAATACTCTGAACGGTAGTCGGCATGAAGATAGTATACACATCCCCCGGCTTAAGACCGAGCTCCTTCTGGAAATAAGCGGCAAGGCTGTTGATGTCTCTGAATATTTCAGAGCGATAATATTTCACTCCAAAGTGCTGCATCATATACACATCGTCGAATCGACTTGTTGTGCAGTATTCAAGATATTCGTAACAATTCATATTATTCGGTGCAGGTAACATTCATTTTTCCTCCTGAAAATATATTAACAGACAAAATATTCTTTTCTGTCTATAAATTCATTTTACTCTTTTCATCCGAAATTCTGTTAATGAATATATTACAAACTGTAAATTGAATGTAAATTTTCACCATATTTCACAACAAATCATCCATTTGTGAAGATTTTTTGAACAATAAGCTTAAATTATTTTACATTTTATCAGACAAAACATCTGTAAATTGCTTTAATCGCATAACTGCATATATTCCGCAAGGAATACTAAACCTTTTTATATGTGTCAGGTACATCAGACCTTGGCACTCAACCCTCATATACTCCTTTGTATAGCGATATCA
>JAZUAZ010000109.1:0-4934 GCA_045638245.1 Acutalibacteraceae bacterium
GGAAAGAAAATTGTAACGGGCGAAACAACCCTTGAAGAGCTTTCAGCTTATGCCTGTGAAAAGAAAATTACAACCAACCCCGATTCCGGCAGACAGGAATACTTACAGACAATCGTAAATCAGATTCTTTTTTAAGCTTCATATAAGAGGTAGATTATGAATTATTATGTTGGTATTGACCTTGGTACTTCCTCTGTCAAAACTCTGCTTTTAAGCGGTGACGGTGAGGTTGTATCCTCGGTCACTAAGGAATATCCCTTATATTTTCCTCACGGCGGCTGGAGTGAGCAGAATCCCGAGGATTGGTATAATCAGACTATTGCTTCACTTAAGGAGCTTTTAAAGGGCATTGACGGAAAAAGTGTGTGCTCGTTCTCTTTTTCGGGACAGATGCACGGTCTTGTTATGCTTGACAGTGAGGACAATGTTATCCGTCCTGCACTTTTGTGGAATGATTCGAGAAGTCAGTCACAGACAGATGTTCTCAACGAAGATAAAGATTTCCTGCTTGATAACACAGCCAATATTGCCTTTGCAGGCTTTACTCTGCCAAAGCTTTTATGGGTCAAAGAAAATGAGCCTGGAAATTACAAAAAGATAAGCAAAATTATGCTTCCAAAGGATTATGTTGCATACAGACTTTCAGGGAAAGCTTGCACCGATGTTTCCGATGCTTCAGGTACACTTTATTTTGATGTTGAAAACCGCTCATGGTCAAAGAATATTCTTGATGCACAGGGCATAAAGGAAGAATGGCTTCCGAAGGTTCTTGAAAGCGACGGATGTGCAGGCACACTCAGAAAAGAAATTGCCGATGAGCTTGGTCTCGGTGAAGTGAAAATAATCATCGGTGCGGGTGACAATGCCGCTGCGGCTATAGGTACAGGTACCGTCAAAGACGGTGATTGCAATATTTCACTGGGCACAAGCGGTACTATCTTTACCGTAAGCGATAAATTCAGCCTTGATAGAAGTAGTGCAATTCACTCCTTCTGCTCTGCAAGCCGTAACTATCATCAGATGGCTTGTATGCTTTCAGCGGCTGTCTGCTGTAACTGGTGGGTGGAAAAGATTCTTCGCGACGGCTATGATAAGGTGCTTTCAAAGGAGAACAAACTCGGTGAAAATGAGGTAATGTTCCTGCCTTATCTTATGGGGGAGCGTTCTCCTCTCAATGACACCGATGTAAGAGGTATGTTTTACGGAATGAGCCTTGACACAGATAAGGATGATATGAGCCTTGCCATACTTGAGGGTGTCGCCTTTGCTCTGAGGCACAATATTGATATTATTCGCAATATGGGCATTGATATCAGGAAGTCAAATGTCTGCGGCGGCGGTACAAAAAATAAGCTTTGGCTTAAGATTATTGCAAATGTGCTCGGAATAGAGCTTCTTATTCCCGAAAACCAGGAGGGCGCTTCTCTCGGTGCGGCACTTTTGGCGGCAAAGGGTGTAATGACTCCCGATGAATATACAAAGCTTGAAAATAAGGTCTACAAAACAGCAGAAACTGTTACTCCCGAAAAAGAGCTGACCCAAAAATATGAAGAGAAATATCTCAGATGGAGAAAGCTTTACCCTGCAATCAAGGGTATAAATTAAGGCGGTGAAAATATGAAAAAAGGCAGAAAGGCTAAAAAAGCTATATTCGGAATTATAATTTCCATAGCTCTTGTCATCATTCTCGGTGTTACTGATGTTGTACCTTATTTTGCTGTAATTCCCGATATGGTAAAGGTTGGCGTTGATTACATAAGCCTTGACAGAAATCCAGATTATCCCGATGAAAAAGAAATTGAAAAGGCTCTTATGGAAAATGCCGAGATAAAGCATCCCTTTATTCTTGCCGATAGGGCTGATTTCGATAAGGTGAGAGAAGAGTATAAGACAAAGAAGTTTACACCCTACACCGAAAAGCTTCTGAAATATGTACTCTCAAATGCGGATGCTCTTATCGACACGAGCATTTATCCGCCTATGGATTATGTGCTTGATGAAGAGGACAGCATACTGCCCATTTCCCGTGAGGTTATCTGCCGTATGGTTATTTTAGGCTATGCGTGGCAGATAACGGGTGAAGAAAAATACGCCGAAAGAGCGAAGACAGAAATTGAAAAGGTATGTAGCTATGATGACTGGTGCACCTCTCATTTTCTTGCCACGGCTGAAATGGCACTTGCCGTTTCAATCGGCTACGACTGGCTTTATGATTATCTCGATGAGAATACAAAGACACTTATGGAAGAAAAGGTGTGGGATTATGCAATCAATTCTGCACTTGATGATAACCACTGGTTCACATGGTCAAAGAATAACTGGAACAGTATATGTTACAGCGGTATAGGCATTGCCTGTATGACATTTTTTTACAGCGATATTGACAGGGCGACAGAGTTTCTTTCAATGTGCTACGAAAATATGCCAATAGCCTTTGAAAATTTCACTCCGGACGGTGTTTATGCTGAAGGGCCCGGCTACAGTCAGTCGGGAATGGATGCCATAGTCAACTTTGTGGCAACAAGCAAGAATTTCTTTGGTACCGATTTTGGCATGAGCGAAATTGCAGGCTTTAAGGAACTTGGCAAATTCCCCGTTTACATAACAACACCTACAGGTGTATTCAATTTCGGTGACAATAAGGCAAGAATGTGCTTTACCCCGTCACTTCATTGGTATGCTACAGAGTATGAATCACCGCTTCTTGCCTGCTATCAGATGAGCGATGAGCCGGGTGAATTTGTTCCCGATACCTCTGAAAATACCGAAAAAAACGGCGGTGGCAAAAGCCGTGCATTGTCGTCACTTTGGTATAACAGAGCTTATACTCCTGAAACTGCAGATTTTTCCGATGAGCGACTCTATCTGCCGCTTTACTCTGATGTAGGTCAGGATATGGTGCTTATGAGAAGTGCCTATCTTGATAAAAATGCAACCTTCGCAGGTATAAAGGGCGGATATAACTTCATTAACCACGGTGACCTTGATATAGGTACATTCGTTTTTGACTCAATGGGTGTGCGCTGGGCTGAGGAATTAGGCCCCGGCCCCTACGATGCACCGAATTACTTCCTCAACACTCCTGCTGGGGGCAGATGGAAGAATTACAGCAAGCGTGCCGAAGGACAGAATACCCTTGTAATCAATCCGAATATGACTCTTGATGATCAGTATGTGTTGGCAGAAGGTAAGTTTATTTATTGGGAAGAAACCGATAACGGCGGACTGACAACTCTTGATATGACAGATGCGTACCGTATGAACGGTGCAACAAAGGCAGAGAGAGGCTTCGAGCTTTATGATAATTATTCCTCTTTGAAAATAACCGATAATGTAAAATGCCTTTTCAAGAGTGATATTTACTGGTTTATGCACACAAAGGCAGATGTTGAAATCTCCGAGGACGGCAAAATTGCAATTCTTACAATCGGTGACAAGCAGCTTAAGGCTACATCTCATTCCGACGGTACATTCTCCGTTATGAAGGCAGAAAGACTTTCGGGAGAATGGGAGTGGGATGAAGAATATTCCGACATTCAGAAGCTGACAGTCAAGCTTGAAAATGTTAAAAAGGCAGAGATTGTTATAACCCTCGAACCTGTAACCGAATAAATAAAAATCACGGTGAAGCAATCACCGTGATTTTTTTGTCATTCTGAGAGCCAGTCAAAGGATTTTCTTCCGCAGACTGCATGCTTGCCGGGGAAAACATCAATATGAAGCTTATCCTCAGCATTCATGAGAGAATACACTCTTTTTATCTTGCTGTGCGCCGATTCTGAGGCTTTTATGGGGAAAAGCTTATCCTTTTCACCTGATTCGATAAACAGCTCCTTTGGTGCCAGAGCAGAAGCAAAATCGTAAATCTCACCCGCCTCAAGAATGTGCGGAATATAGTTGTCAGGACAGTGCCACATAGAAAGAATACTATCCTTAAAGGTGTTGACATAACCGCAGATAACTGTTTTATAAATGCTTTTGTCAAGAACTGAAGCATAAAGAGCAGTAAGACCTCCGCCAGAAATGCCCATAAGTGAAACCTTGCTTTCGTCAACGTTTTCCATCTGTCTTAAAATTTTTGCACAAGTAAGAGCCTGGTAAACTCTTAAGGATGCAGTAGTAAGACCATAGGGAAGAAGATGGTGGGAAAGCTCGTCGCAGGAGCTTATGTAAAAGGGCTTCCACAAATCGTGTGAGAGTCTTGCCTCACCGAAACCGAAAAGCTCGGGCGCAATAACCGTACAGCCTCTTTTTGCCATTTCTACGGCAAAGTTGTTCTGATAGTTGTCGATATAGTTGAAGCGTTTTTTGTTGCCTTTTTTTGAAATATTCAGTATTTGTCTTACACCGTAGCCGTGACCGCAAAGAGCAACAACTCCGTTGGTTTTGCCTTTGGCATTCTTCGGCTCAAGGATATAGACAAGACTGTTTAAGCCTTGAAGAATTTCTACCGAATACTTTTTTAGTGTATATTCCGGATAGTCAAGGACTTTACCTATGGGGATAAGCTTTAATTCAGTTGCCATGGAGTCTAACTTTTCAAGTGAGAAGAGCTCTCTGGCTTTTTCTTTTATGCTTTTGCAGATTTCAAGTGCATCTTCGTAAGAAGTTGCACTTTTATAAGGCTCCGCCTTTATCCTGCCGTAAAGACCTGACATAAATTCGTCAGGTGAATATGGGCTTTTTTTCATTGATTTCACCTCTTATGTCAGAACATTATCTTTCCTGCGACTGTTACATTCTTACTGTCTGCACCGACGTAAACTGTGTAGCTTTCGTCAAGCTCCCAGCTTCCGTTTTCGGGGTTGTAGAATTTGATATCGTCAATCAGCACATCGACCTCTGTGATGATGCTTTCCTTTGCTTTAACGCTTACACGCTTGAAGCCCTTGAGCACCTTGACAGGTCTGTCTTTTTCTGTGTTGTCACTGCCG
>JAZUAZ010000110.1:0-16655 GCA_045638245.1 Acutalibacteraceae bacterium
ATTGAAATGAAGTCACTGTTTCCGCCTTCAAGATTATCTGCAAGGGAGAAGGGCGTGAACCAGAGCTTCTCACAGTTTTCGGCAACAGTGATTTCATAGGTAAGAATATCGCTGTAAAATTCATCCTCAAGGGGGAAGCAGCCGTTTTCACGGGCAAGATTGAAAAGCTCCTCGCAGGGAAGGCTGTCATCAAAGGGGACCTGCTTTTCTGTAAGCATTGTGTGAAGAATGAGCTTCTGAAGGGCAAGCTCGTCATCGCTCTGAGAGGCTATAATAAGATGTATGGGATTCACTGTAACATCGTAAACTGTCTTTATAATAGTTGCATAATAAGCATAATCAACGTAAGCCTTCTGTGAGTCGGTGGCAACGTCATAAGCGGCAAGAGGTACCTGATAGTCATTGGAGGCAGCTGTTATAACCTTTGCCCAGTGGAAAACCTCGGCAGAGTCGGGATTTTCACTGATCGGAAGCTCCTTGAACTGTGACACGTAGTTTTTAACTACGTTTACTGCAAAGCCCGAAAGGCTTGTTATGCCTGAAGGAAGCATGGTGTTTGTCAGGGCTGACAGTATAATTACGAGAGCACCCTCAAGGGTTGTTCCCTCGGGAATTTCTGCCTTCTTTTCATAGAGGACGTATACTGCATCGTACTTGATAGCGGCATAGACAACTGCTACGGTAGCCTTATCGTGAGCAGCTTCATCGGCAGGAAGTCTGATGCCGTAATCCTGAAGGTACTGTCTCATAACGGGAAGCTCGTCGGTCATACCCATCGCAACCGCAAGGTAGTACATAGTGTTTGTAAGCTCTCTGTAAGCAGTTGTGACTGTGTTTTCATCAATGTCAAAAAGCACACTGTACTGCTCGGCTTCCTTTATAAACTCATCGTATGTATGGCTGCCGGGATAATCGTCGGGCTTCGGTATGATGGTCGAAGATGTGACTGCCATAGCATCATCTCTTATGATGATGTTGTCGAGCCATGCATAGTTGTAATCGGGAGAGGATGAGCGTGTGTTACCCGGAAGCACTGACACAACACCGTTATAAGTTGTTATGATTGCAGAGGCTCCGAGAGGGCACACTGCAAAGGTGAGCAATATGATTGCTGCAAGAAAAACAGAAATAACCTTTTTCATATTAAGGATTTCCTCCTTATGTTTATTTTATATCCTAAAGCTTTGCATAGTACTACTATTATACACAGTATATAATACGACTAACCTCTTTTAAAGTCAACCGAAAGATTCAGAATTTTCAAAAAATTTGCAAATATCTGTTAAAGGTCAGCGGGGGGAGAGAATATGCTTAGCCGAAGTGAAAAAATGTCCCCCGAGAGCCTTGTGAAGACAAATAAAATTTCGGAAAATTTTTGATTTATATTGATTAGTGAGAGGTTTTTATGTATAATGTTTTTACAGTAAAATACAAAGGAGAAAGTATTATGAACATTATAAGTAAACTGATTGCAACAATTATGGCACTTGTTATGTCTTTATTCGGAACTATGGGACTTACAGGAAACGTCAGCGATGACTATACCGAGGGTAAGTATAAGAACGTTATTCTTCTTATCGGTGACGGTATGAGTTTCAACACAGTTGCTGCAACAGAGGCTATTACAGGTGTTGACCTTGTTATGAATGATATGCCTGTCAAGGCTTCAAGCAATATTGACTCTTTCATGAACACCTACACTGACTCTGCGGCAGGCGGTACTGCTCTTGCAACGGGTGTAAGAGTAATCAACGGCACAATCGGTGTTTATCCCTTCAATCCTCTTACCGTTACAGATATGAATGTACCGATGAATCTTTGCGAGCTTGCAAAGGCTAACGGTATGGCTGCCGGCGTTGTTACAACAGACCAGACCTCAGGTGCAACTCCCTCAGCTTTCTCAGCTCATACGGTTGCACGTACAAACGAAGGACAGATCAGTGACGATCAGCTTAACAGTGACCTCGATCTTATCTGGGGCGGCGATACAAAAAGCATCACAAAGGAAAATGCTGAGGCAAAGGGCTGGACTTATATTGACAATCAGGATGATATGTTTGCTCTTGCTGACGGCTCACGCTCAATAGCACAGTTCAACTACGACGACCTTTATAACTGCACCGATAAGTATAATACTCCTTCCGTTGAGGAAATGACAGAAAAGGCAATTGATATCCTTTCCGCTGATGAGGACGGCTTCTTCCTTATGGTTGAGGGCGCCTGCATTGACAAGAACGCTCACAGCAATGTTATGGAAGGTGTAACAGAGTGTACCGTTGAATTTGACAAGGCTGTTGCTGCAGCTCTCGAGTTTGCCGCAAAGGACGGAGAAACTCTTGTTATTGTAACTGCTGACCACGGTACGGGCGGAATTACTCTTAACGAGCAGACAGGCGAATATTATTTCACAAGCGGTGACCATGACCGTTGGGATGTACCCGTTTATGTTAATGTAACAGATGCAGGCTTTACAAGTGACGAGCTTGTAGAAAACCGTGAAATTCCCGTTCAGATTGCCAGAGTGCTCGGCTTCGATGAAAAGGAATTCCCCGCAAGAAAAGCTAAATAAGAAAAGGCATCCTTCGGGATGCCTTTTTTAATTCGCAATGCGCAATCGCGGAGAGCTCGGAATATGAAGGTAAGACATTACCCGCCGTGCGAAGTCCGTCAGCTAAACGGGTATAGCCCGTTAAAATTCAAACTGTAAGGGAGGGTTTATTTGCCCTCCCTTGCTTTTTTAGATAAAGAAAAAGAGATGGGAAAATCCCATCTCAGAAATTCAACTTTCTCTTATTTTGAAGCGTTGAGCTTTGTTACAAGAGCTGACTTCTTTCTTGCAGCGTTGTTCTTGTGAAGGAGACCCTTAGCTGTAGCCTGGTCAATCTTCTTAACTGCGAATTTTACAACATCTTCCTTATCTGCTGCGTTTGTTTCGATAGCTACGTTAGCCTTCTTGAGAGCTGTCTTGAGAGCTGAGTTAGCTGACTTGTTGCGAGCCTGCTTTGTTGCGTTTACGAGAACACGCTTCTTTGCTGATTTGATGTTTGCCATAGTCTTTACACCTCCTAATTAGTCTTGTGTCATGCAGAGCATATCATATCATCTTTTTTTAGAAAATTCAAGATATTTTTGCAAATTTGGATATACTTTTTTTAAAGCGACAACAATACTAACATATAATTGTGCATATTGCAATAGTTTGAGGTGAAAAAATTGAATTTTCGTACCGACCTTGCCCTTGAAAGGCACGAAATTATAACGGAAGAGGAAAAAGAAGGCATAAGCTTTGAGAGTTTTTCAGAATGCGGAATGAAAATTTCCCGTATAACAGTCAGTACGGATGAGGCTGCAGAAAGGCTCGGCAAGCCCGAAGGAAGATATATGACATTGGAAATTCCCTTTCTGAAGGACAGTGCAGATGTCAGAAGCGATGCCATAGAAATTTTTGCCCGTGAGGTATCCGCGCTTCTGCCCGAAAAGGGTACCGTACTTGTTGCGGGACTCGGTAACAAGAGAATAACACCCGACGCTCTGGGTCCCGAATGTATAGAAAGACTTCTTGCCACAAGGCACATAACTCCCGAAATAGCCGAATCCATAGGATTTCCGCTTCTACGCAGTGTAGCGGGGATAATTCCCGGCGTGCTCGGCAATACGGGTATAGAAACTGCTGAAATTCTCAGCGGTATAACGGCGAAAATAAAGCCCTCTGCGCTTATTGTTATAGATGCACTTGCGGCGAGAAGTACGGAAAGACTCGGTACAACTGTGCAGATGAGTGATACAGGTGTTTCACCGGGGGCCGGTGTAGGTAATAAACGGTGCAGAATAGACAAAAACAGTATGGGAGTGCCTGTAATTGCCATAGGAGTACCGACGGTGGTTGACGGTGTGACCATGACTCTTGACTTTATTGAAAGGTCGGGGATATCCGTTGATAAAAGAATAAAGGAGGATTATCTGCGGGGTGAAAAAGGAATGATGGTAACCCCAAAGGAAATCGACAGTGTGATTTCACGTGCCGCAACCTTCATAGCTATGGGGATAAACAAAGCTATGCAGCCTCATATACCTACCGAGGACCTTTTTGCAATTATGGCGTAATTTTTGCCTTCTTTTCAGAATAGATTTATTTTAAGGATTTGTGTTCAGAACGGTCCGAAATATACAAATTTGTTTATCGGAAGAAGGTAAAATATGACCGACAAAAAACACCTCATAAAAAAAACGACGGCAATACTTATCAGCGTAATACTGTGTCTCGGAATTATGAGACTATATGATATCAGTCCGTTTTCCCTTCTGAGTGAGGCGGTGATTCTTTCTGCAAAAGGAAATTTTTATATCTTTACGGATGAAAATATCGGTACAGAGTCTGTTGATACAAATGCCGGCTATGTTTTCAATGAAATCACAGCGCCGACCGAAGCGGTTGTACCCGAGGAGGTAATTACGGTTCCCGAAGAGGAAGAAGGCACGCAAGCTACAACCGACGAACCGAAGGAGGATAACAGAGAGAATGAAAAGAAATCTCTTACCGATACCGATGAGGATATTCTTGCGGTTATGACTCAGGCGGAAAAAGCTGCCGATAAAGACAAGAAGGATGCAGATATAGAGGATTATTTTTATAAAAATGACGGAGTGACCGATTCTTACGGAAAGGTAAGAGTCAAGAATGTAAACAAGACTGATATTGATATAAAGGGTAAGCTTGAGCAGGAGCTTGACCTCAGTATAGATAAGGATAAGCCTTCTGTGCTTATATATCATACCCATACAACCGAAACCTATCAGATACTTGACCGTGATTTCTATGCGGTGGGCTCGCTTACAAGAACAAATAAGGAGCAGCTCAATATGGTACGTGTGGGTAAAGCAATATGTGAAGAGCTTGAAAAAGCAGGATACAAGACTATACACGTTACAGATATACACGACAATCCCTATTCGGGGGCCTATTCCCGCTCAAGAAAGACCGTTGAGCAATATCTCAGGGAGTATCCTTCAATACAGATAACTCTTGATATTCACCGTGATGCAATACACCGCAGTGACGGCACAAAAATAGCGCCTACTGCAGAAATAAACGGCAAAAAGGCGGCTCAGATAATGATAATAAGCGGCTGTCAGGAGGAGGGCAACGGAATAACAAACCTTCCCGATTGGGAGTATAATCTTGCCTTTGCTCTGCAGCTGCAGCAGAGCCTTGAAGAAAACTTTGAAGGGATTACAAGACCCCTTTATTTCTGCCCGAGAAGCTATAATATGAATATGACTCACTGTTCTCTTCTTGTGGAAATGGGCTCAGATGCAAACACACTTGAGGAAGCGGTTTATTCGGGCAAGTGTCTCGGCGTTGCTCTGAGTGATATTTTAAAGGAGTACGATAAAAATGCTTAAAGAAGCAAAAAGACAGCTTGCACTCTTCTGTTTTACAAACACGGTGATTGCCTGCTGCATAATCTTTCTGTGCGGTACCCTTACCGCTTCCCAGAAAACGGCATATAATATCTATCTCAGGGAGTATTCTACTCTCACTCTTGCGGGCACACCTCAAGGGCTTGATATGAGACTTGACGAACGGACAATTGCTTTCAGTCTTCCTGACGAGCAGCAGAGAGAAAAACTCAGGCGGTATCTTAAGCTGACACCCCTTGCATCGGTTGTATTTTTAGGCGAAACAGTGGAAAAGTTCAGTGCAAAGGTATGGTGAAATAAACAAAGCGGACAGAATTTTCTGTCCGCTTTAATATTGAATGCCCACAGGGCATTAAGACTACTGACTACTCTTTACTTCTCTATTTCCTGCTGCTGAGTAATCTCCTGCATTTCAACAGCTTCCTTATCGTAAAGTGAGGTGTACTTATCCTGATAGTAGTTTTCTGCATGACAGTCAAAGCTGCCGTCGGGACGGAACTCGATGACGGTACAGCCGCGCTGACTGCCTTCCTTATAAATGCCGGGGTATGCAAGATAGTCAACACTCATACCGTAGGTAAGTCTGATACCCTTATATTCGATTGAGAAGTTGTTGTAATGGTCGTGGCCGCAGAAAACAGCCTGAGTTGAGCCGAGTTCTACCATTGTTTCGAAAAGGTTATCCTCGTGGATACCGCTGTAAACGATTTTGCCGCTTTCGCCTGCAACACCGTAGAGGTACTTCACGTCCTCTGTGTCCTCGAATCCGTTTTCAACGTATTTGTACCATGCATCCTTCTGCTCTGTGAGGGGAATATGGAAGAAGGCGGCTGATTTGATATGAGAATTTTCCTCAAGACCCTTCTGCTTGTAAATTGCGTTGTTCTGAGCGTTGAGGGAGGCGAGGGTATCCTTGTACCACTGAACCTGATTTTCGTGAATGTTATCATACTTCCACATAACACCGAGGAAGTCACCGTCAACATAGGAGTGGCTGTCGAAAACGAAGAGAGACTGTGTGATAACGCCGTCACTGTTTTTTACGTTGATGACCTGATTGCCGCAGCCGTCAACGTTGTCGGGTCCTGCTTCGAAAATACAGTGCTTAAACTTTTTCTTCGAATAGAATTCGGCGATATCCTCTCTGCTGAAGTAGCTGTACGCCTCAGTATCGTGGTTGCCGAAGCCGATTGTCCAATAAACGCCGAGGCTTTCCATAAGCTCTGCAAAAATTTCTGCGGAAAGCTTGTTGTTGAGCGTACCTGCCTGGAAGGGTACGGGATAAGCAACGTCACCTGTTACAACAACGAGGTCAGGCTTTTCTGCAGTAATCATAGCAGCAACTGCATTCATAGCCATACCGTCCTTCTTTGCTGACATCCAGCCGCCGCCGATGTGTACGTCGGTAAGCTGAAGCACCTTGAACTCACGGTCTGTTGTAAAGTTCCAGTGACCGCTTTTATCCTTTTTGGGGATGAGCTGCTCTTCGTACTCAACTGCAGAGAAGGTCTGTGCTTTTCTTACATTGGCATTCTGGCTGACAACGGTAATTACTGTTGTAATTACAAAGAAAGCAACGATTGCAATCAAAAGACCGAGAAATACCTTGCGGAGCTTTCTGCGCATCTTCGATTTATCCTTTTTAGCCTTTTTTTCCTTTTTTTCTTGCTTTTCCGCAAGCTCTTCAACTGCGGCTTCTGTTTTTTCTTCAGTGATCATTTCTTCTGAAGCTGTGATTTTTTCGCCCATTTCAAGAATCTCCTTTATTTATTACTGTTTTCAGGATAATGCCTGTTTCTTCTTTGATTTTATCATATAAAAGCTCTGCCTTTTCTCTTTCGCAAGGACTTCTGAAGCTTATATAGCCGATCACTTCGTCACTGAAGTCAAAAAATATATCCGCGGACGAAGGATCGATGCCTGCATTCTCTAAAAGCTCTCCTAACTGCTCACGCTTGTCTGCGGGGACACAGCCGGTGACCTTTCTTGAAAACGAGAGGAACATTTTTATCGCACCCGATATTATGAATACGCTGATAAACATACCGCAGAAGGCGTCAAGCGAAAAGCTTCCCCTTGCCGATACCCACAGAGAAATGATAGTGACCGCAGTGATAAAAAAGTCAAGAATACAGTCGTAGCTCATTATTCTGATAAGCTGGGAATCCGCCTTTTTGTTTGCAGTACGGTATACGAGAAACATAATAAGCTTAAAGACGGCAGTTGCGCCGAGCAGGTAAAGATACTTCATACTGAACCATATCGGTGTAGGATAAATAAGCCTTTCGAGCGAGGTGTATGCAAAATATCCGCCGCTTATGAGAACGAGAGTGCTCAGCACGAGTGAGAGAAGCTCTTCCGTCTTTTTTATAATTGCTCCGGATCCGACAAAAAGCTTTTTGCTGAGAAAACCGAGACAAACTGCGGTAAGAAGAGCAGAAAGACCGTCAAACATATTGTTTATTCCGTCGGAATATATGCTGATGCTGTTGCTTGACAGACCTATGTAAAGCTTAATGAGAAAGAGTATGAGATTTGAAAAAAATGCAAAGAAGCAAACAGGTATGACCGACTTGCTTTTGCTTTTGATAATATCACCCCTTAACTGCATTTTACTCAGTCATAATAACACAGAAAATGTAAAAAGTAAAGAGGTACGGTGGCGGGGCTTTAGGTCAGGGTGTGTAAAAAAGGTTAACATTATGTAACGTTTGAAAAAATTCCCTATATATAATTGTATTTTGTTGCCGGATGTGTTATAATGTGCATACGATTATGATGGAGGTCTCTATGGATGAAACGAAAAACTAATAAAGCTCTCTGGTTTTTGTTTATAATTTCTTGCTTTTGTTCCCTTTTCATCCTTTCGGCAAGCGCTGCAAAGGAGGTAAAGACTGACGGCTTTGTTTTCACCGTCAACGGATCAAATGCGATTCTTAAAGAATACACCGGTTCAGCAACGGATGTAAAAATTCCCTCAAAGGTGGGCTCAGCCAAGGTAACGGCTATAGGAAACGAGGCTTTCTGGTCGAATAAGATTATGAAAACCATCACAATTCCTACCACAGTCAAAACAATCGGCACCGCCGCATTCAATGAGTGTACGTCTCTTACAAAGATTAACATACCCTACAGTGTTACTTCCGTAGGTGATGCAGTTTTCTGGTACTGTACCAACCTCAAGCAGGTAATAATTTCCAAGAATGCAACAGAGCTCGGTGACAATATGTTTGTCGGCTGTCACAAGGACCTGACGGTGTACGTTACAAAAGGTACTTATTCCGAAACCTTTATAAAGAGCCTTAAGAACATAAATATGGGTTACCGTTACATAACAAAGCTCAGCCTCAGTGCTTCCACGGCAAAGCTTGCTATAGGCGACAGTATTACTCTTACTCACACCGTATCGCCCTCAAACGTGTACAGCTCCTCGGTCACCTATGCTTCGGATAATACAGCAGTAGCCAAGGTTGACTCAAAGGGCAAGGTCACTGCAGTGGGTACGGGTACTGCGGTGATTACCTGCACCGCAAAGGACGGAAGTAAGCTTTCTGTTACTTGCAAGATTACCGTAACTCCGCAGAAGGTAACTGCAGTTACTACCAAAAATCTTACCCCTGACGGATATACTCTCACCTGGGAAAAAACAAAGGGTGCAACCGGATACAAGGTGTATAAATACAACACATCCACAAAAAAGTACGAGGGTTATAAGAGCCTCAGCGGCAATAGCCTTACAATTAAGGGCCAGAAGACCGGTACATATGTGAATTATAAGGTTTATGCCTATGCCAAGGTTGACGGACTTATCTATTATGCGGTAGCCTCACCTGTGTGCAAGGCTTACACCGCAAGACCCGGTAAGGTTACCGGAATAACCGCAAAGCCTGCTCACAATTATATTAACCTGAGCTGGGCGGCTACGGATTTTGCAACAGGCTACAGAGTTTACAGCTACAACCGTGAGACTGCAAAATATACTCTTCTCAAGGATACGTCAAAAACATCATACAAGGTTACATCACTCGCACCCGATACCTGCTACACCTTTATGGTAAAGGCATATCTCAAATATGACGGTACAACGGTGAATGCATCATATTCTCCTCTGAAGGATGTGTTCACAAGACCTGATTATGTAAGCGGACTTTCTCTCTCTGAAGGCTCTGTTTACACCACGAAGGTTACTCTTGAATGGGATACTCTTGAGAGTGCATCGGGTTACGTTATAAGCCTTTGCGATGAAGCGGGCAGCTATGTAGCTGTAAAAACAATAGAAGATCCCACGGTTAATTACTGTACTGTTGACGGACTTGAACCGGGAAAAGAGCATCTTTTCAAAATAAGATCCTTCTCGGATAAGGGCGGCAGCAGACTTTACGGATACATCAGCAAAACACCTCTGAGTGTTATGACAAATGACCGTCCTGCAGACGCAGACGAGGCTTTTACGGAGTTTGTTGATGCATACAATTCAACGAAGAGCTCTGAGGAAAGCTTTGCTCTGATTTCTCTTTACACAACCTCTGATTTCGAGGGTGAAGGCAGAGAAATGTATGAGGGAGTCATCACCTCAACGGAAATGACAGGTACAATTTACTCTTATCTTGCAGATGGTACCGACAGAAACGGAATTACAACATCAGAGCTTCTTCACAGCGGTGAAGGTGAAACGGAAATAGGCTTAACCGATGCAGAGGTTACTTACTTTGCAGAGGACGGTAACGGATACCGTATAGAGTTTACTCTTGGCGACAATAAGACTTCAGAGCTTTTCAGCTTTGCGGATTGGAGCAGAGTAGCAGACGAAAACGAAGGCTTTGTTCTCACAGAAGAAAGCTGCGCACAGGCAACGGTCAGCGCAAAGGTACAGAACGGATTTATTGACGACATAACAATTACCGTTCCCGTTACGGTGTATTTCACCCTCGGCGGTCAGGAGTTTTCCTTCTCACAGACCTACAGTGCGACCTATCTGTTTATCAGATAATCAAGGAACGTTAAAATTTTGCATAAGCAATTTTTATAGTTAATTTTAAGGAGGTAATTCAAATGAGAAAATCATTCAAGGCGGTTTTATCAATGGCATTCTGTATGCTGCTTGTTTCAGCAACAATGCTTATAGCTCTTGCTGTAGGTAATATTTCAAACCTCAAGGCAACGGGCGTTACTGCTAAAGCTGCAACAATCACATGGTCAGCTGCATCGGGTGCAGACGGTTACGAGCTTTCCTACACTACAGGAAGCACAACCAAAAAAGTAACAATCAAAGGTAAGAACACAACAAGCTATAAGCTCACTCTTACTCCCGGTAAGAGCTATACCGTTAAGGTAAAGAGCTATGATAAGCCTCTTATAGGCAGCACAAAATATGGTAAAGAATATAAGATTACCGTTAAGGCAGTACCCGCAGCAGTTACAAACTTCAAGGCAACAAAGCTCGCAGGCGGCACCTCACTCAAGTTCACATGGACTAAGGTTTCAGGCGCAACAGGCTACACAGTTTACCGTTATAGTGATTCAAAGAAGGCTTACGTAAGCTGTGGTTCAACAACAGGATCATCACTTACAGTAAAGGGTCTTTATGCAGGTACGGAATACAAGTTCCGTATTGCCGCATACTATAAGTATAACAGCAAGAACTACTACGGCTCATACACAAACATCACTGCAACAGCCAACTATCTTGCACCCACATCACTTAAGGTAACAAAGACTACTGCAAACAGCGTTACTCTTTCATGGAAAGCTGTTTCAGGTGCAAAGAAGTACCAGATTTACAACTACAACACCAAAAAGTATACAACCACCTCAAAGACTTCCGTAACTCTTTCAGGTCTTGAAGCAGGTACTGCTTATAAGGTAAGAGTAAGAGGTTATGCAGCAGTAAAGGGCAAGAATGTTTACGGTGCATACACAAGCTACCTTTCATTTACAACAGTAACAGATAAGGTAACAAATCTCAAGGCTTCAAATCTCACTCAGAACAGTGTGGATATCAGCTTTGATAAGGTGCCTAACGCTCTCGGCTATCAGGTATTCCTCTATGACTATGTTACAAAGAAGGAAACCAAGCTTATCAAGCAGCTCACAACAAACACCTATTCAATCACAGGTCTTGAGCCTGCTAAGACTTACAGAATCGGCGTACACACATATATCAAGAACAACACCTACTATTACAGTGCAAAGAGCTATGTTTATATTGATACTCCTCCCGTTATCGGACTTGGCGAGGGTACAAACGCAACAGATATCGAGCTTAAGTGGTCTGAGGTAAGAAAGGCAACAAACTACACCGTTGAGCGTTTCACTCCCAAGACTTATGAATGGACACTTGTTTCGGAAATTCCCGTTGAGACACCCTATACCAAAAACAATGCAGTGTCAGAAACAAGAATTTCATTTGTTGATGCAGGTGTAGGTGAAAACAAGGGTGAGGTTTACCGCATCAAGGCATATAACGGAGAAACTCTTATCAATGAGATTATGTATGAGGCTTCCACAACAGGTATCAGTATTGAAAAGAGTCCTTATTCAGTAACAGTTAACTGGAACGCTCCTTCCGATGTTATAAAATATACTGTTTATAAGATGCCCGTTTCATCAGGTACAGGCACAAACATTATTGCTTACGACTTTGAAATTCAGGATACAGACGCAGACAGCTATACCTTCAATCTTGCACCCGACGAATTCCACACCTACGGAATTTACGCAACAAGAACAAACGGCGGCGGATATGTTGCATACTTCACCGTTAAGACAGATCCTCTCGTAATCGATTCATCCGATGCAAGCAAGACCGCTCAGGTTCTTATGCTTGTTGATGCAATCAACAGAACAAAGCTTTATCAGGGCGATATTAACGTAAAGGTTACAAGTGACGCTCTTATGATTCTTGATGCTATCTACTTCTCAGAGAAGATGCTCGATGAGATGGAGGGCGGAGCACTTATCAAGGCTATTACCGATAACGGTGAAATCGCAGGTAAGAAGCTTGTAGATTTCTTCGAGCTTCTTGTAAAGCTTAACCTTGCAGATAAATCAGACATTCCCGAGCTTGAAACAAAGGAAAACTCAACAGTAAGCTATGATTTCTCAAAGGGCTACGGCAAAAACGAAAACGGATATACTATCGCTCTTAAGAGCTTTATCGAGCCTTCAGGCACTTCAGATAAGCTTGCATATCTTTACAACGAGCACAACGTAAAGGCATGGAGAGACGGCTTCTCATCAATAAGCACAACCTACTATCCCGAAACAGGCAAGTATAAGGTTGTTGCAACCCTCAAGCAGGAGAGATTCGGTATTACAACCAATATGGCTGATGCAAGATTCCATCACGGCTTCATTTCAATTTATGATGCACTCGGCTTCTCAGGTGAGGATGTTGACAATGAGCTTACAACTCTCGGTGCAACAAAGATCACTGCATACATTGACGCTGAGGGACGTATTTACAGCTATACCGTTACATCACCCTTCTCAACAAAGTTTGCGGCATCAAGCGGTGCAGACGCTGCAATCGGTATGAAGATGAGCGGCACAACAACTCTCAAGTACAACTTTAAGTTCAAATAAGCTAAAGCTTTATTAAATGATATAGAGGGATACTTCAGGTAAGTGTCCCTTTATATTGTAGGGCAACAGTCCCTGTAAAATTTAATCCGAAAGGGAAAATCCCATGGATAGAAAAAAACTGATACAGATTCTTATAATTTTTATTATAGCCCTATGGGCTTTTTGCGGCAGCCTTCTTATAAGTACCTCGATTGCTAAAAAAGCAGATAAGGACCCCACGACTATGCAGTCTTATATTCATTCAACAACTGCACCTGTGGTACCGTCCTCAACTAAGCCTCAGAGTACCGAGCCTTTGGAGCCACAGCCGTCGATTACTATAGGAAACAATATCGTTACCTCAAATGTAGGTGAGATAGGGGATCCCGACTGGAAGGTATCCTACGATGCATCTGTTTCTGCCTCGAAGGAGCACGCTGAAATCAATAAAAACGTACCTGTAGGCAAGGATAATATAGTCAAGGCCTATGTTGACGGTGTAAACAAGCTGAAAAATACTGAGGACTTCACAATGGTCGCTTCAGGTGAGCTTGATATTGACTTCAGCAGAATAACAGGCGGTGAGCTGGCTGAAAAAGCTGCAGACAGTGCAATAGCAGAAAATGCACCTGCTAACCGTACCTATTACTTTAAAAAGGGCTATGATGCAGAAACGGGTCAGACTCCCGCAACTATCGTACCGCCCTCAAGAAACTTTGCGAAGCTTAAAAGTGAGTCTGTAAAGCAGGCTACTGCAGTGCCTACAGGTGACGGAGGGTACAAAATCGTAATTACCCTTAAGGATGAAACTCAGTCGCTCACACAGAATGCAGAGGCTCACGCTACCGCTATTGAAGCTATTGACCTTAAAAGCTATATGCCTGCAGGCGTTACTCTTGATGAGCTGAGTATGACATATACAGGAGCAACGGTTGAGGTTATTTTCGATAAGGATAAGCGTATTACCTCAATGAGCTATAAGCTTCCTATAGAAAACGGCTACGGCAAGGGCATCTACAAGCTCCTGGCTACTATAAACGTTGAGCTTGAATTCAGCGGCGTACAGACACGCTCCTGCATAATTACCTATTAAATTATCGTCAGTGTATTGACTTACACGAAACTTAGTGGTATAATTTGAAAGTAAAATAAATTCTCGGAGGAATATATCATGGAGAAGTTCAAGAAGATAGTTAAAATCGTAGCAATCATCGTTGCAATCGTTGCTGCTGTTGCAGGTATCTACGTTGCAGTTACAAAGATCATAGAAAAGAAAAAGATCAAGAACGCAGACGACAGAGAAAACTTTGTTTCCTGCTCATGCGAAGAGGTTGATTTCATTTCTGAAACAGTTGCATAATTAAATCAAAACAGATAAACCGTCCTGAAAAGGACGGTTTTGTTTTTTTCTTTTCACATTATAATGAAGTGTTGACTGGGTAACAATCGTATGCTCGGGTAAACATTTACCTTTGAAGCCTTATCACTTTCTCTGACGTGAGACAAAGGAACATCCTCTGTCTTAACCTGACTACTGGCTACTGACTACTGACTACTAAAAAAGGGACTGTTTTACAGTCCCTTTTTATTCATATGTCGTTTCTTACAAGGTCCTCGTAGGTTTCTCTCTTAACTGCAACGGTATCCTTTCCGCCGCTGAGCATAACAACTGCAGGGCGGGGAATTCTGTTGTAATTTGATGCCATTGAGTAATTGTAAGCACCTGTTGTGCATACTGCAATAATATCGTTTCTTACAGGCTTTGGCATTCTTACGTCGGGCTGAATAATGTCTCCGCTTTCGCAGCAACGACCCGCAACGTCGGCAGTAAAGTCACATTCCTCATCCATACGGTTAGCGAGAAGTACAGTATACTTTGAGCCGTAAAGCGCATAACGCGGATTATCTGTCATACCTCCGTCGATGGAAACGTAGTTCTTGTAGCCTGTGATTTCCTTAACAGTACCGACACTGTAAAGAGTCATACCTGCATCGGCAACAATGCTTCTGCCGGGCTCCATGATAATCTGCGGCGCTTTGATATCGAGCTCCGAACAGACCTTTTTAACATAAGCGCCGAGCTTTCCGATGGTAGCGTCAACATCGAGATAGGGGTCATTATCGGTGTAGCGTACACCAAAGCCGCCGCCGAGGTTGAGCACTTTAAAGCCAACACCGTATTCCTTCTGCATTTTTGCACCGAAGGAAAGCATAATTCTTGCCGCCTGAAGATAAACATCTCCCTCACTGTCAAAAACCTGAGAGCCTACGTGACAGTGATATCCGACGATTTCGATGCATTTGTTTGTAAGAGCCTTTTTTACGAGCTCCTCAGCCTGACCGGTTTCTATTGCGGTGCCGAACTTTGAATCAACCTTACCTGTTGCAACCGCATCGTAGGTGTGAGGGTCGATACCCGGTGTGAGACGGAGGATAACCTTCTGCTTTGTATTGTCATTTTTGCATCTTGCGATAGCGTCAAGCTCGTATATACTGTCTGCAACAAAGTAGCCTACACCGCATTCCATTGCATAGGAAACGTCTGCATCGGTCTTGTTGTTACCGTGAAAAAGAGACTTTTCCATATTGAAGCCTGCCTTCACAGCGGTGTAAATCTCACCGGGAGAAACAAGGTCAATACCCATTCCTTCATCCTTCATAATCTCGTATATTCTCTTGAAGGAAGCCGCCTTTGAAGCATAGCAGGGGAAGCTGGTTTCTCCGAAGTGCTTTTTCATTGCCTCAAGATACACACGGCAGTTGTGTCGTACTCTGTCTTCGTCGAAAAGATAGAGGGGAGTACCGTGCTTTTCGGCAAGTGCCACGGTATCAAGACCTGCAAAGGTCAGATGATTGCCGTTTATTCCAATGTTTTCACATATCATAATTTTAACTCATTCTTTCGTTTGGTGGTAGGGGGGCAAGGGGTTGTAAGCTTGTCTGCCTGCGGGTAGCTGCTTGTTGCTTTTTCAGCGTTGGCGCGTGACTACCGGCTACTGACTACTGACTACTCGAAGCCGAAGGCTTCGTTATCACAGCATGTGAGCCAGAAGTTCTTCCTTGCTCACATTGATAATGTCAGCGGGAGCAACGTCGAATACTGTTTTGCAGCCCTTGTCGCCGCGTTCAGCCATTCTGTAAACGGCTCTTGCATAGCAGGTAAGCACACTGCCTGTAAATTCGGGGTTAGAATCAAGCTTGAGGCTGTATTCGATAACCTGCTTGTGGCAGTCATCCTTACCGGTTACGCCTGTGCGGATAACACTGCCGCCGTGGGGAAGCTCACTGTGATTTTTCTTCATCTCTTCCATAGTGATGAAGGTTACTGTTGTATCATAGGGCTCAAAGTAAGCGGGCATTGTAACGATTTCCTTACGGATACGCTCAAGGTCTGCGCCCTCCTCGGCTACAACGAAGCACTCTCTCTTGTGCTTGTCCCTTGCTGTAAGCTCGGGAGCCTCACCGCTTCTTACATGGTTCATAGCATCCTCAACGGGCACTGTGTACTGGCGTGCATCAAGTACTCCGTCAATACGTCTTATAGCATCGGAGTGACCCTGAGAAACGCCCTTTCCCCAGAAGGTATAATCATTACCGTCGGGGAGAATTGCCGAGGCATAGAGTCTGTTAAGAGAAAACATACCCGGGTCCCAGCCGCAGGAAATGAGGGC
>JAZUAZ010000111.1:0-3504 GCA_045638245.1 Acutalibacteraceae bacterium
AGTTCCCCGTACCCAAGGTCGAGGGATGTCCCTACGATTTCAGCTTTTCGGGACTGAAAACCTCGGTTATCAACATAATACACAACGCCGAGCAGAAGGGCGTTGAAATAAACAAGGCTGACCTTGGTGCATCCTTCCAGAAAGCGGTTTCCGACTGTCTTTGCCGTAACGTTGAAAAGGCTATGGAGGACACTGGCAACAAAACTCTCGTTGTTGCCGGCGGTGTTTCGGCTAACTCCGTACTTCGTAAGGCTCTTACAGAGCTTTGCGAAAAGAAAAAGTATAAGCTTTACCTTCCCGAGCTTTCACTCTGCGGCGACAATGCAGTTATGGTCGGCTCTCAGGGCTATTACGAATACCTGAGCGGCAATATTGCAGGGCTTGAGCTTAATGCCTTTGCAGGGAAGAATATTGAGGAGTAAAAAAAACGCCCTTCGGGGCGTTTTTTTTAATGCGCAAGCAAATATTTTAACGGCTCATACTCAGCGGGGTCAAAGTGCGGCAAACCCATCCATTCCTTTTCAAATTCCTGTCTGATTCTGAGCTGCTTTGCTTTTTCGGGAGGAACCTTGACAGAAATATACTCATATATTTCGGTTGCTCCGTTGTAGCCGCTATAGTCCTCAGCAACACCTATGAAATTGCCCTTTTTGTCATAACTGTAAAGGAAGCTGCTATCCAATTCACCGTTTTCGTAAGAAGACTCCTTTATGCAGTTTCCCTTTTCATCAAGCTCATATACATTGTATGTACCTTCCTGAGCACTGCTTTTATATTCTTTTATGCATCTGCCGTCATCTGAATATTCATATTCCTTGGTCGACGACATTTCACCGTCGTAATAATATTCTGTATTTCTGACAAGTCTGCCATTTTCATCATATTCATAAGTCTCATAGGTTTCTGTCTGACCGTTACGCTCAGTTACCTTTATAAGCTTACCGTCTTCATTATATGTATTGATATAACGGGTATCTCCGAACCTTGTAACATTTCCTTTTTCGTCGTATTCGGTTATATAGCTATAAAGCTCTTCTCCGTTTTCACGTGCGCCTTCCTCAATTTTTCTGCCTTTTTCATCAAATCTATAGTACCTCTCTTGAGCGGGGCTCATCGTCCATACCTCTTCAACAAGATTTCCGTCTTTGTCATATTTCCACTTATATCTCCCTGCCAATTCTGTTCCGTCAGCCATATAAGATGCCAGCTCAAGGTAATTTCCTTTTTCATCACACCTGATTATGTTATACTGCCTGAGCGTGCCATCCTCTGAATAAGAGGATTCCTTCACACATTGTCCGTCCTCGTATTCATAGATTATATAACTTGCTTCATATGTTTTTTTAGTAATGTTTCCGTTTTCGTCATATGATAAAACCATCCCGAATTCCTTATTGCCTTCTGCATCAACGGTACCCACTCTGCTTATAAGCCACACGGTTTCAAGCTCTTCGGGTTCTTTATTTTTATTGAGAATAAAAACCGCACCTGCAATAATAGCCGCTACAAGCAGGGCAGCTATAACTATTACAAAAGGTCGTTTTGATTTTTTCTTTTTTTCAGCAGGCTCAGACGGTACTTGCTTAGCAAAATCAGTTTCACCGCCACAGAAGGGGCAAAACTTTATATCATTTTCTGTTTCTTTACCGCAGTGTCTACAAAACATATTTATTTCTCCTTTGTTTTTCTTCGTTCAAATCATAGCACCGAAGAACAGTATTGTCAACCGCCACGATTGACTCCCTCAGTCAGCTTCGCTGACAGCTACCTCAAGGAGGGAGCCTATAATAACCACCCTTCCCGAGGGAGGTGGCAAAATCGTAGATTTTGACGGAGAGAGTAATCTGATCCCCAACCTATAGTCCCTAATCCCTATTCCCTCAAACTTCTTGACTTCTCCCCATATTTATACTATAATATAAAATTGATATATAATGACTTTACATTATAAATATATATGAAAAGAGGCAGATACAATGAGCGAATATAAAATTGCTACAAAGTGTATCCATGCAGGCTACACTCCCAAAAACGGTGAACCCAGACAGATTCCCATTGTTCAGAGTACCACATATAAATATGATTCAAGCGTTGAGATGGCTAAGCTCTTTGACCTTGAGGCTTCGGGCTATTTCTACACACGTCTTCAGAATCCCACAAACGATGCTGTTGCCGCAAGAATTGCCGCTCTTGAGGGCGGTGTAGCCGCAGTGCTCACCTCATCGGGTCAGGCCGCAAACTTCTTTGCAATCTTCAACATCTGCTCTGCAGGTGACCACGTTGTTGCTTCAAGTGCAATCTACGGCGGTACCTTCAATCTCTTCAACGTTACTCTCAGAAAGCTCGGTATCGAATTCACCTTCGTTACCCCCGACTGCAGTGAAGAAGAACTCAATGCCGCCTTCAGAGAAAATACTAAGGCAGTTTTCGGCGAGACAATCTCTAACCCCTCACTTCAGGTTCTTGACATTGAGAAGTTCGCAAAGGCGGCTCACGCCCACGGCGTACCCCTCATCGTCGACAATACCTTCCCCACACCTATCAACTGCCGTCCCTTCGAATTCGGCGTTGACATCGTGACACACTCCACCACAAAGTATATGGACGGGCACGCTACTCAGGTCGGCGGCGTAATCGTTGATAGCGGTAACTTCGACTGGACAAAGAGTGACAAGTACCCCGGTCTTACAACACCCGATGACAGCTATCACGGTGTTACATATACTGAGCGTTTCGGCAAGGGTGCTTACATCACAAAGGCTGTTGTTCAGCTTATGAGAGACCTCGGCTCAATCCCCGGCCCTCAGAACGCATTCCTTCTCGGTCTCGGTCTTGAAACTCTCCACCTCCGTATGGAAAGACATTGCAGTAATGCTCTCAAGGTTGCAGAATATCTTAAGAACAGTGACCTCGTTTCATGGGTTTCATATCCCGGTCTCGAGGGCGACGAACAGTACGATATCGCTAAGAAATATATGCCCAAGGGTACCTGCGGCGTAATTTCCTTCGGTGTTAAAGGCGGCAGAGAGGCTGCTACTAAGTTTATGGATTCACTCAGACTCGCATCAATCGTTACTCACGTTGCAGACTCAAAAACCTGCGTACTTCACCCCGCTTCAACAACTCACAGACAGCTCACAGAGGAGCAGCTTAACGAGTGCGGTGTAAGAAGTGACCTTATCCGTCTTTCAGTAGGTATTGAAGACGTTGAGGATATCATCGCAGATATCGAGCAGGCTTTAGTATCAGCCGCAGGCCGATACAATTCGCAATGCACAATTCGCAATGCGCAATCGCGTATCAGGTGAGTAGTCAAGGGTATCTTCCGCCCGCAGATTACTTATGATGAAATAAAAACAAGGCAATAAATGAATTGCCTTCGGCATGAATTGGCGTTGCCGTGAATTGACTTCGTCATGAATTGCACCTGCGGTGCATTAAATGCCCGAAGGGCATTCCCTGGCTACTGACTACTGACTACTAAAAATACAACATAGAGGTTAA
>JAZUAZ010000112.1:0-15503 GCA_045638245.1 Acutalibacteraceae bacterium
TAACGATCCCATCGACCAGAGAGAGCGCTTCAAGGCTCAGGAGGAGCAGCTCGCTCAGGGTGATGAAGAAGCAAACACCACCGACGAGGACTTCCTTTGTGCACTTGAGCACGGTATGGCTCCCACCGGCGGTATCGGCTACGGTATCGACCGTATGGTAATGCTTATGACCGACTCATCCGCAATCAGAGACGTTCTTCTCTTCCCCACAATGAAGAGTCTGGATAAATAAGAACCTCGCCCTTCGGTCGAGAACCTTGTTGCTTACGCAATAATTCCTTATAAATAGGGTGTTTACGGGGGTTGGGTACTGAAAAATACCCCACATTTTCAAAAAATATCGAAACCGCCTTCAAAAGAGGGCGGTTTTTTCATATCGTTTTTCATCTTTTCAATTATCCCCTTACCTTATCTTTCATACTATTATTGTCAAGGCAAAGACGCTCCGGAGCAACTGATAAGTCCTTATTACATAGATAAGACTAAATCAGGAAAGGAAATTGTTTGTGTCGGAGGTTACACGAAGTCCAACGGAACCAAGGTGAAGGGTCATTGCCGCTCTACTCCCGGTAAGAGATAAAAAAAATTCCAAAACACACAAATAGGATAAATTTATCCTATTTGTGTGTTATAATATATGCGTAACACATCGACAGAAAGGACATACATGACTATGAGAATTTGCGTACTTTTCGGTTCATTCAACCCACTTACAAATGCTCACATTACAGTACTTCGCTCCGCAGTTGAGGCTATAGGTGCGGACAAGGGTCTGTTCGTTGCTACTAACGGTAAGTACCTTAAGAGAAAAACCGTTAAGATCAACGATCCCTTCTACCTCTCAGAGGACGAGAGACAAGCTATTATTGAGAGGGTTTGTGAGTCTGAGCCTGACCTTGAATTCTGGGGATTCGAGCTCGGCGGTATCAATCCCAGTCGCTTTAAGACACTCTGTAAGATAGAGAAGCAGTATCCCGATGCTGAGATTTATGAGATTCAGGGTGCAGATAAAGTACATACACTCCTGAAGTCAGCTAATGGCGAGGAATACGTAAGTAAATTCCGCTTTGTTGTCTTTGAGCGGTACGGCATTGACCTTGATGCGTTGTTCCTTGAAAATCACTTGCTCACCAAGCTCAGAGATTCCTTTGTTATTCTTCCGCCTCTCGCTGAAACCAGCTCCACTGAGGTTCGTAATCGCTTCTACGCAGGTGAGGATTTTTCTTGTCTTGTGCCTCATGCGGTTGTTGAAACAATGAGAAAGTACAAGCCTTCGGATTTCAGGATCTCCTTTGAGGAACGTATGAAGATCACTATGGCAAGCGGCAGATTTGGTCGTCAGACTGCCCGTAAAGAGATTTACAAGCTTAACACGAGGCTGTTTCATGATTGGAAAAACGGCACAAACGACATTGATTTCGGCGACTACAAGGCATTTCTTGACGGTGCGAAGCTCTATAAGAAACCCTACGATGTCAGCGGTATGGGCGAGACATACGATTCCACTCAGACCGGTTGCATAAACTCCGACTGTATTGATATTGCAGAGCAGCTGATTGGCCAGGGTTATAATCCCGCTATCCTTAATCTTGCTTCTGCCAAACGGCCTTGCGGTGGCTGGGATGCGGGTATGGGTGCTCAGGAAGAGTCTCTCTGCTTTTCTTCTACCCTCAGTCAGTCTCTGTACCAGTACGGCGACCCTAAGTATAAGAACGTCCGTGACAGCGGCGTACCCTTGAAGGAAATCGGCTATCCCCATGACATCAACTACGGCGGCATTTACTCTCCCGGCGTGACCTTCTTCAGAAACAACATCTCAAAGTTCTACACGCTCAGAGATAAGAACTTCAGATGCGATGTTATCACCGTAGCGGCACTTTGCTTCAACGGCAAATCACACTATGCAGGCATTGACGAGCTTTCATATCAATCTGAAGACGGCGGTTTTACCCCTGAAGGTAAAGAGATTATGCTCAATAAGATTCGCACAATCTTCCGCATGGGCGTGGAACACGGTAAGGATTCTCTTGTACTCGGTGCCTTCGGCTGCGGCGCTTACGCTTTATTGCCATCTGAGGTTGCACCTTTGTTCCGCATCGTGATGGAAGAGCCTGAGTTCAAGAACAAGTTCAAGCTGCTTGTGTTTGCCATTCTGGAAAGACCTCGTAGACCTCAGGGACTTGACGGTCATTTTGCACCGTTCTATCACGAATTCGGCGTATACACGGCGGAATAATTTACACACTTCCGAGAGGTTAAACCCCTCTCGGATTTTTGTTTAAGGACAATTTTGTCCTTGTTGATATAGTACAATGTATTTGTAAGATATATGAATTGTGTTAGTAAAAAAATTAATTATAAAGGATGTGTTTTAAAAAGTAATAGTTAATTTTTAAATTAAATGTACCTTGACAATTAAATAAATTATATTTTACAGGTAACACATTTTTCCTATAACGAAATAAGATGGGTTTGTTTTTCTTTGCTTTAGATGCGTGTACATAACACTAAATATAAGATGCACTAAAAACGCGTATGAAGAAAGGTGGATTATATGGTAAAGATTCATATTGGAGAACGAGTTAAAAACAGGCGCGGTGAAACCGGCGTTATTACAGCTTTCGACAATCAATACATTACGGTTGATTATCAGAGCAGAGTTGCGAAACTTATGAGCGATGCATTTGAAAAAGGATATATAATGTATGAAAATACCGATTTGCAAAACAAGGTTCAGGAGTGTATTGCTTTAGCGAAAGCAGAAAAAGAACGGAAGGAAGAAGAAGCCCGTATTTCTGCAGAAAAAGAGGAAAAAGAACAAAAAGTCAAAACTGCAAAAACTCTTGTTGCCAACAATGATGTTACGATTGAATCTGCCGTTCTTCTGATTGATCCTGCTCCGGTATATCTAAACTCTGTAGCTCCGAAAGACAGAGCACTTGTTGAGGAGATTTTCGACGAGTGTGAAAAGGATACGCAGACGCTGTTCAAGGCTTTTCAGCCGAAGATGGTGTATCCTAAAATTACCTCACATTCAAGAAGTAAATATTGCGTTGGTTTTCTGACTAAATACTTGGATTCTTATGTTTTTCGTGTGTTTTCAAGGAATGATGTTTACAAAAAAAGAGTTAGAAGCGGCGTTACTGTTTTTGAGAGTAATACGGCTGAGGTTTTGCGCGTTTTGCAGGTAAGCGGGAAACTGTATTATTTCTCCAAAAATATCGCCGTTTCTGACTTTCGCTATAACAATACAACCGGCTATGACAAATGGCGCGGTTCGGATATGGGAACCAAAGTTTTCCTCAATGAGGTGATTTGTAACTGCGATTGCGGATACTTAAACGGCCATATTACCGACAAGAGCATCAATACAGAAGCGTTTTTGTTTATCAATCTGTTGTTTCTTGCGCTTGTTAACAATAAAGCTGAAATTGCATTTAAGAATAAGGCTTTTGCATCCACACACCGCATCGACAATCTTATCCTTTATTTAGAGTCTTTTACATCAAAGCAAATTGATTTTGCAAGTAAAAATGATGTTCTGCACGCTCTTCCCTTTATTAAGCGTTTTGGCATTTCAGACATAGAACTTCTTTTGGGTCTGGAGGCTGTTATGAAAAATCGTAGGTTCGGACAAAGCGTACGTGATGTTTTGAAGCGGCATATTGTTCGGTTAGGAGCGGATAGCTCTGATTTGGATAAGCGGTTAATGAGTTTTGTAAAAAATGCGGAGCATTTCAATGCGGCAATTTATTTCGATTATCTTCAGGAACTTACTTTTCAACCGGCTGCGGGCCTTACAATACAAGATTTATTTGATAAAAATTATATCGAACGGCATGATATATTACTCCGTGAGCGATTAGCACAACAAGAGAGCGTGTTCTTACGGGAAGAACAAAAAGATAGTGAAAAATACAGCAAGGCAGTGAAAAAATTAAGCTGGATCGATAGAGAAGAAAACGGATATTTCATAATGGTACCTAAAACGATTTTGGACTTTAAAATTGAGGGAAACGCACAGCATAATTGTGTCTATAAGCTCAGGTACTACCGTCAGGTTGTAGAACGTAAATCAATCATTGTGTTCCTGAGACAGCAAAAAGACATTCCTTATGTGACTATCGAGTATGATTACAAAACATTTACAGTGCGGCAAGCTCTGGGAAAATTCAATAATAGAATCGATCCGGAATTGCACAAATATATCGTTCAGTTAGGAAAACAACTGTATTACGAAATGCATACCCATCAATAAATTGTTTGATATTATCCTTGTTTGCGGGTAAGTGGATTCGGATAATATTATCCGAAATGACATTATACAATATATTCACAAAATCAATTGAAAAGAGAGGTAATGATTATGAATGCACAGACACGTAAGGATTTAACACCCCAGGGATACATCCGCAGAATGTTTGCCGAAACCGAGAATGGCAAAGTCACGGTCGGATACGAGAATCCATACAGTAACTTTGCCGAAGAGGAAAGAACCTTTTATGTGAATTGGACTGCAGAAGATGTCGACACTGCCGTGCAACGCTATAATCTGCTGACCTCTGCACTTGCACGAATCGGCAGACTTCACGATCAGCTGAATGATGAAGAAAGCAGAAAGAAGCTTCTTTCGGAAGCTGACCTTGAAATCTGGAATACATATGTCCGTCCTTATGAGCCTATGGAAGTGAATTGGGATGAGCTGTATCCCATTCCTCCTTGTGAGCCTGATGAGATGATGTCACTGATTCAGAAAATCCACGAACGCGGTCAGCTCGGAGACCTGATAGAAGAGGAAGAACTGCTCTGGAAACAGTATTGTATGTGGAATGAAGAACAGAGTCAGAAAAGAATTCCCTTTAATCGAAGATCTGCTGCTAATCTGATTGAGCGAGCTATGCGGTACGAGAGATTTATAAGCCTCGGTGCACCGGAAATCGTTGTAACCGAAGAAGGACGCTGTCTTGCCGAAGAAATGGTACTCTATTACTTCGGCAAGGAGGAACCGCTTATCTGGGATTGATAATGTAAAGGAGCTTGTATGAAGGTTAATTATCAAAACACAAAAACTACGGCAGACCCTTGTGACGGTACCGTAAACACAGGTGTATCACCGAAGAAAGCAATCTCTTATAAGGATACAAAATATATTGAAGGTGCAGATCATCGCTTTACGGGTATGGTTGAGGAATTTATTGCTTTAGCGGATGAAATTTAAGTAATCATCCAAATTTATCCCAATGTGTATGATAAAATATGCTTGTAAATAATAGTCCACAGGACTTTAAACAGGAGGAATAAATATATGAAAACTTATGAATGCGTCGCACACAGCGGAAATACCGGGAAGCAGATTGTAATTTTTGTGAGAGCGTACAGTGCTTCGTCTGCAAGAGCGGATGCTTTGGTTCAGGCAAGACAGCAGTTTGGCAGCGGAGCCGGTGCTGTTACTATTGTTAGCTGCAAGGAGGTCTGATAAGGAATGAAAACTTACAAGATAGTTTACACCATCGCGAACAAACCCGGAAGACATGTGGTATTTTACGAGGCAGCCTGTGCGGAATTTGCACGCTTGCGCGCGCAGGACGATCTTGGCGGCTGGGGAGTTGTCACTATCTGGGAAGTAACTGAGGTCAGGCTTTAACACTTTTACAGTTACTGAGGTGGTCCATCAAGGACCACCTCTTTCCGTAAAACCTATAGAACCAACTTGAAAAGCAGATGAAATTTTGATATAATAATTAAAAAATGATGAGCAGTATATGTGGAGGTCAGTATATGGAAAAATCAGATAAGCTTAAAAATGAAAGTATATCTAAAGGAAACAGTGAAGATTCACTTCTGGTTATTTATATTCTGCATATTCTGAAAAAACACAGCTCTCCCGAAAATCCTTTATCCTCTCAGGATGTTATGGACTACTTGAAAAAAGATTACTCAATCGGCAGGGAGGATAAAGCTGAAGCTCAACGAAAGAAGATAAGACGACATCTTGATACGCTTTATGAATCATATTGTAATGGCTGTATCGGAAAAACGGAAGGCAAAACGAGAAGCGGCCACAAATGGTTTTATGATGCTTCACGAGATAAAAATGCTGATGAAGAGGGCTCGCTTCACGAAACACTTACCGAGACTGATATAGATCTTTTGGTTGACCTTGTATCGTCTGTTAAGATTCTTAATACCGAGGGTACGCGCGGCCTGATAGATAAGCTTCTGAGAAAAACATCCATTTCCTGTGAAGAAAGAGTACGCAGATTAGATGCAATTCAGAAGGAAGCCTGGTTTAAGACTCCTAATGAGGATCTTGCAGAAAAGAAGGAATATATTGAAGAATGCTTTTACAGTTCAGATATAACCTTTGATTATGAAGATGAAAAATCAATCACCGCAATTCCGCTTGGTTGGATTTATGATGACGGAATATGCTTTCTGAATGCTAAGGTCGGTGAAGAGCACTGCAAATTTTCACTTGATAAAATACGAGTTTGCGGTTTCGGTGAGTACGGATGCGAAGCTTACGAAGAAGACAGCTTTTATGACAAAGAAACAGATAGCGATAAAACCGCACTGGACAGCTTGCTCGTAAATATACCTACCGTTAAAAGGGCAATAGCAGATAAAAAATGTCTCAATTTTATGTACCGTTCTTATGTGGTTGATAACGGAAAAGTTATTCCAAAAGACGAAGGGAAAAGTATTTTGCCGCACAGTCTTGTTTTTAATGATGGAAAATACTATCTGATCGGAATTGACGAGAATGCTCCTGGACTTAATAAAGTTGCGTATTTTCGTGTCGATTTAATGTTCGAACTGTACTGTAAAGAGCCGAAAACTAAGCTATCTGATTGGGATAAGCATATTTTTGACACGATAGAGCGGGCAAGAGTGGTTGAGAAACACCCGTTAATGCTGGCAGGAAATGAAATTTCGGTGACCTTTAAAGTTGTGGAATCTGCGCTTGACAGAGTTGTTGATGCTTTTGCAGTAAAACCGAATAAATTTGATGTTACAGAAGAAACCAGGGCGGTTGAAGATTCTTCAGGGGACGGCTTTCACGAAGAAAGAGTTGTGAGTGTTCAGGTCAGAACTACCGTTGAAGAGGCTTTTCGTTGGGCGTTGGCCAATGCTGATGCTGTCGAGATTGTGCATCCGCACAATCTTAGGCATAAGCTCAGACAAATTGCCACACCTATTCATAAAATATATGTAAAAACTATGGCGGATAAGGTGCAGGCGAATATTGAGCGTGTCTCTGCAACCGGAACCTTCAAAATAGATAAACACATCAACAAAGAGATTGCCGTCAAAACATACAAAGCCTTGTGTGATGGAAGTAAGGATGTAGTTGACGAAATTAAGATTTATGATGTTAACGCGGATCAAACCGAATATGCAGGAGATTTTTCAAGTGCAAAATGGCTTGATATCACAAAATCTCAATGTATATCTCCTAAATGGATAGCTAAGCTCACAGAGCTTGTTAATATACATATTTCTATGACATCTATATCGGATGTAACTTGGTTGTCTGAACTTAAAAAAATGAAGGTTATTCGATTAGTAGAATCTCCTATTTCGGATTTATCTGTGTTGAGGGAGCATCAAAACATTTTACATCTCGAGCTCCGTGACCTTGATATACGAGATATTAGTTTTATTGAAAATCAGCCTCGCATACTCAATTTGAGACTTCTCGGGTGTCCGGTTGATGATTATTCGCCTTTGTTAAGGATGAGGCCTCTTGATTATTTAGAGATTGATGAAAAGGCGGTTGCTGCTGTTGGAATGGATAACCTGGTAAAACATCACCCGGACGCAGTAATTAAAGTTCAACAAAAAATCAATAATCGAAAAGTTTAATAGTTACATATTAAGGAGGCTTCGGCCTCCTTTTTGTAATGATGCGAGTGGTAAATAGATTTCGCATACTTATAATCCAAATTTGACCTAATCAATTTTATATAATATATATGTAAGGTTTAAAAAACTTTATGAAGTTTCATTATAACAATGCGATTTTATAAAATATAAAGGCAAGGGTATATAAAATGAAAAAGAAACAGAAAGCAATATTTGATAAGGCATATAAAAAACTTACGGAGCTTTACAGCGGAAAATATCATGCTCCCGACATCAGAATTATTAGCCGTTTTTATGATGAAAAAAAGATTTTACAGGAAAGTGAGCTGTATGTTTGTTACCTTGATTTTATAGGAAGACTCAGAGAAGCAGCGGAACAGAAAGGCGAAGAGATAACGGTCAGAGGAACTGCAGGCTCTTCCTTAATTGCTTATCTTCTGGGTGCAACGGATATAAATCCTTTGCCATTGTTTGAATACTGTCCTCATTGTAAAACAACGAAATTCCGGGGTGAGGGAAATCCCTTTGATGCATCATCGTCGATTTGCTCTTGCGGTACCGGAACTATTGTTGACGGACACAGCATACCCTTTCAATTAAATATAAAAAATGTACTGAGTGAATATATTCAGATATGTGTTTCCTATAAGTTTTTCGATGAGGCAAAGAAGCTGATTGTTGATGAGGACTGGGATAAAAATTTTACTGTTTTTCAAAGTGAAGGTATAGGTCCTGTATGGTTCCGCTTTGATAAGGAGGACAAACAAAAGGATATACGGTATGAAGCTGCACGTAATATGGAACGTTTTATTGGTTATCCGATGATTACACTTGCTCCATATGCAATGCTTGATAAATTCCGTGAGCTGGAAAAGACTACGGGAGTCAAATGGAAGAAACACAATCCTTACGGTTGTTCCTTTTCGCGGACTTTACTAGACTATAATATTTTAAAATGTCTTCCGCAGTTTAAGGGTTCATTTTTTTCTGAGATTTTCGATGTTGCACCTGTGCAGAATGCTGCCGATTTACTGAGGGTGATAGGACTGGCTCATTCTACTGATGTGTGGAGGAATAATGCGGAGAATCTTTTCTTTAATCATAAAATATTATTCAGGGATATTCCTGCCTTCAGTGAAGATCTTTATGATATGATTTGTGATAAGCTTCGCAAAAACGGTATTTACGAAACGGGCTTTGCTTACGAAGTGACGGAAAAAGCAAGAAAAGGCTACTATGCTCAAAACGACGGAGTAGATGAAGATACACTGCTTACTCTTTCGGATCTGGGCTTTGATATGGAATTTATATTCTTTATAGAAAAGATTCAGTATATGTTCCCTAAAGCTCACGGCATCTCCTATCTGAAGGAAGCAATAAGACTGATGTTTTATAAGCTGAATTTCAGTGATGAATACGATGCTGTTATGAATGGATAATCAAAACATTGGTTCCTGTTTTATGAACGCAGAAAGTGAAAGTGGTATTATCCTATTGCTTCTGTTGCATTTTCTCTCGCATACCTCGTTTTTATTTTCATCCAGGCAGCAATTATGAAGCTTGATACTTCCGTACTGATTCACGGTACAACTACGCCGCTTATCCATCCTTATTTCTTTGTGAATTTTGAAACTCAGGGCGTAGGCAGAGTTATCAAGTGGATTATTATTCTTCTTGCAGCATTTGTAGCAGTGGGATTTATATTCTTCAACCTTGATAAAATCGGCAAAAAAGTCCGAAAAAATAAAAAGCAGGATGATTTTTCCTTTGCTCGGTTGTACTCCGGGAGAGTAAAAATGAGTATAAAGCCCGGTCGGGATACTATGCTCCGACCGGGCTTTTTTTGATTCTGAAGTTTATATGATTTTCAATATGTATATGTGTTGTTGGTATTGCGGTTTTATCTGAATTCATAAATCCGATGGAAAAGAAAGTGTAAAAGAATTTTCGTATCTTTAAATAGGATAAATGCATAAATTTTAATTTTTTTGTGTTGTTTTACTAAAACTATTGAAAAAAATGACGTAAAGTGGTAAACTTAAACAGAACATTACTTTGGAGATGATATGATGTCAAATAAGAAAACAAAATCCTTATCTGAGACACCGCAGAGCGCGCTCTCTAACGGCGAGGGTAAATACATATCAAAGTTTGAGTATGTATGTATTATGCTTTCGCGTGCAGGTGGTATGTTTGGTACAACTCTCACAGGCTCACTTGCAACAACCTTCCTTCTCGAACTTTACTTTGGTCCCTTCGGTGTGAATTCAAAAGAAGTCGCAAAAATCACAGCAGGACAAACAACACTTACAATGCTCTTCGGTATTGCTGCCGGCATTATTGTCGGTTATGTTGTTCAGAACTGGAAAACCCGTTTCGGTCGCTACCGTCACTGGTATTTCATTTGTCTTATTCCTACCTTTATAATCACAGCCTTGTACTTCTACGTTCCCGAAGGATGGACAATTCCCCAGATGACCGCATTCCGTTATGTTCTTGCCTGCTGTCAGACCTTCTTCAATGCGTTTAACAACGTAGGTCAGAATTTGATGCAGGTTATTTCTCCCAATATCAAGGAAAAGAAAACTGTTGCAACAATATGGCAGCTTTCTTACTATATCGGTTATGGCGGAGCTTATCTCGGTACATTTGTTTACGGACTTTTCAGCGAGGACAAAAATGCGATGTATATGACACTTGCCATTGTTGCTGCTGCTGTTACAGCCTTCGGTAACCTTATGTGCGGTATTTTCTGCAAGGAAAGAATCGAATATCCCGTAAAGCGTACAAAAGTCACAAAAACACTTTTCCAGCTTTTCAAACATAAAAATTACGTTGCTTACCATGTCATGCAGTGGGTAAATGCTTTTGCCTGGCTCGGTAAGATGTCAACATATCTTGCTGCTATTACTGTCGGCTCATCAAACAACCTTCTTCTTACTCTTCCTACGGCAGTAGGTACTGTTGTAGGTAACCTTATTACCACAAAGTTTGCTAAGAAGTATGAGCCTACAAAGCTTCTCAAATTCTGCGGTATCTATACACCTGTTTCGGCATTTATACTTTTCGGCATTTGCTTTGTTGAAGCAAAGATGGGTATACGCTTCTTTGAGGGCTGGAACAGCATATTCTTCTACTTGTTCTACTTCATTTTCGGTATCGGTATCGGTGTTCAGGAACTTTCAAAGTCACACTTCGATGTTGAATTCTATGATTACCTTGAATGGCAGACAGGTGACAGAATTGAAGCTATCCAGGGTATTGTTCCCGGTTGGATTAACACATTCTGCAACTACGTCAAGGACGTTTCTCTTCCCTTTATGGTTGCTGCAGTAGGCTATCTTTCATCAGAAGAAAAGGACCTTCTCAAAACAATGCAGGCTCAGCCTAACTATCTTAACGTCTGCCTTTGGATTCTCGGGTTCCTTCTCTTCGGTTACACAACAGCCAATGTTCTTAAAGCTCTTATTCTCAAGTTCTTCTATGACGTTGAGGGCGAAAAGAAAGAGCAGATGTACCGTGAGCTCGAAGAAATCAGAGCAAAGCGCCACGAGGAAAATGTAGCTCTTGAAGTTGAAACATTAACAGAACAAAAATAATATCTGAGGGCTGTCGTCTGTGACAGCCCTTTATTGAAGAAAAAAGGAATGAGGAGAAGTTTTTATGTCAAGAAAATATTCTCATATAATAGTTATTGGCGTTGACGGAGCGGGCGGATGGTTGAGAGATGCCGGCACGCCCGATTTTGATGAAATATTAAAAGACGGAGCAGTTTTCCCAGCGGTACTATGCAATACGTAACAGATTGCGGCGACAGAGGTAACGCAAGAGAAATAACGATTATTTAAAGAGGGTGTCTCTATGAAATTTATAAAGGTAACAGATAATAAAAAGGTTTTTGCAGACGGTATTCATGATGATACAAAGGCGTTGCAGGAGTGCATTGACAGTGTAAGGAATGGCGGTACGGTGTATTTTCCCGACGGTACTTATCTTGTATCCTCGTCACTTATTTTCTATTCCAATCAGATTTTCAGGCTTTCCGACAATGCGGTGATTTTAAGAAGCGGAAAAAGTGAGCCTGTAACAAGATATCTTCTCGCCTCCTATTCCGAGCCGGATTGGAGCGGCTACGAGGGGACTCACGATGTGGTTATTTCAGGCGGTATTTTTGACGGAAATGCAGATGTAACCGAGAAGTCAACTCTTGTAAATACGGTACATTGTCGCAATATCCGTATAGAGGGATGTCGATTCCGTCACTGTTCAACGTGGCATATGATTGAAATAAACTCAACTGAAAATGCGGTGGTTGAAAATTGTGTTTTTGACGGCCATACATATACTTCGGTTCCCGAAAACCTTCTTAACGAAGAAATACAGCTTGATCTTGCCCGCGACGGCTCCTACGGTCCTGTTTATAACTGTGACGGTACTCTTATTGATTTTTGCAAGGATGATACCGTCTGCCGAAGCATTACAATAAAAAACAACCTTTTCAAATGTGCGGGCTTTCCTGCCATAGGTCATCACGGAGACTGTGCACACCGTAATATAGTCATCGAAAATAACATATTTGACGGTGTATCGGGCTTAAACGGTAATAGCAGAGGCTATATAATATTCAGACCTTCAGTAAGTGACGTAGAAATAAAGAATAACTTTTTTGTTTCGCCTGAGAAAAACGGTTCTCCTAATTACGGAATCATATTTGAAAATCCTGACGGGGATAAGCTGATTACACAGTGTAATAAATTTGTCGGTAAGCTTGATAAAGAGGTAATTATCGGTACGGGTGAATAAGATGTTGAATTCCTTAAGTAATAAAAAATCGAATTTTCTTATATTTCTCTGCTGGGCGGCTTATACTGTTGCTTATGTAGGCAGACTGAACTATAACGCTTCAATGGTTGAAATTCTGTCTCAGATGAATACCACCAAGGAGGCGGCAGGAAGCGTCAGCTCATTTTTCTTTTTTGCTTACGGTGCAGGTCAGCTTATAAACGGTCTGCTTTCCAGAAGATATAACACAAAGTATTCCGTTGCGGTAGCCCTTGCTGCATCTTGCGTTATAAATTTTGCAATGACAACGTGTCAGGGCATAGACTCGATGAAATATCTGTGGTTTCTGAACGGTGTTTTTCAGTCTGTCCTCTGGTCATCACTCATTAAAACCCTGTCGGATAATCTTGCTGACAGTAAGCTTTCAAGGGGTGTTATGGTTATGAGCACTACCGTTGCCACGGGTACGTTCTTCTCCTACGGTCTTGCGGCACTTTTCTCATATCTCGGACTAAGATGGACAACGATATTCTATGTTGCGGCAGTGATCCTTGGTGCAGTATCCGTGCTGTGGTTTGCGGGAATGAGTACGATAAAAAATGAAAAGGCAGAAAAGGAAGTTGCCGTAAAGAAGGAAAAAAACAGGCTTTCCTTTACGCCGGTATTTGTTGTGAGTGTTGTTGTTATACTTATATCGGCAATATCCAACGGCTTTATAAAGGACGGTATAACCACATGGGTGCCTTCAATTCTTAAAGAGGAATTCGGAGTACCCTCGTCCATTTCCATTATTGTCACTCTGCTTCTTCCCGTACTGTCGATTTTCGGTACGTCTATTGTAAATAAACTGCACAAAAAGCAAAAGGATGAAAATGCACTTAACGGAATTTTCTATTTTGTGGCAATAATTTTTACAGTGCTTATAATACTGACGCTCAGATTCAGGTCGGTACCCGTTACCCTTGTGCTTTTCGGCGGTATTGCCTGTCTTATGTCGGCGGTTAACAATGTAATAACAAGCATAGTGCCTCTTTATTCAAGAGACAGAATAGATTCGGGCTTTTCGGCAGGACTTCTCAATACGTTCTGCTATGTCGGAAGCACCCTTGCAACGTCGGTGCTTGGCAAAATTGCCGATACCAAGGGATGGAACTCCGTGTTTATATGCATATTGATTTTTACTGCCGTGTCTTTTGCCGTGTGCTTTGCTTCGGCGGTTATGAATAAAAGAGTAAAGAATAAAGGATGATAATTTATGGTTAAAAAAATTACCGTTGCGGTAAAAGAAGCCGGTAAGCTTATACTTTCCGCCCATAATCAGGAAAGCAGTGTAACAGCCAAGGAGGGCAAGAAAAACTTTGTTACGAAGTACGATGTTGCCGTACAGGACTTCCTCTTCAGAGAGCTGAAAGAGGATTTCCCTGAGGCTGAATTCATCGGAGAGGAGAGCGAGAACAGCTTTTCAGGTAGCGGCTTACGCTTTATAATTGATCCTATTGACGGTACTACAAACTTTATGCAGGACTATCGCTGCAGCTGTATTTCTGTTGCACTGTGCGAGGGAAACGACGTTATAGCAGGTGTTGTGTATAATCCTTATACAGATGAGCTTTTTACTGCAGAAAAGGGTGAGGGTGCATATCTTAACGGTGATAAAATAAAGGTCAGCGAGCGTCCTCTTTCGGACGGACTTGCTCTTTTCGGTACGTCGCCATATCATCCCGAAAATACGGATGAAACCTTTGCGCTTCTCAGAAAGGTTTTTGACCTTTCGCGTGATATACGCAGAAGCGGCTCTGCGGCTTACGATATATGTACCGTAGCCTGCGGAAGATGCGAGGTGTTTTTTGAAAAATGCCTTCAGCCCTGGGATATAGCGGCGGGAATACTGATTCTTAAAGAGGCGGGCGGTATTGTAACCGATTTTGAGGGTGGTGAAATCAGCCTTTCGGCTCCCAATGACGTTATTTTTGCCAATCCCAAGGCTTATGAGGAATTTAAAACCTTGCTCTGATATGTAACCTCAGAATTTTAGCGGTTGTTAAATAAAAATCATAACAGAGGTAATACTATGAAAAACACAAAAAGGTGGTTAATAGTTTTTATGTTATCGCTTTCACTTTTCAGCTTTGCTTCCTGCGGCGGTGGCGACAGCGGCAAGGACACAGAGCCTTCCTATGAGCAGATTTCGGCAGAAGAAGCAAAGTCTCTTATGGACAGTGAAAAGGATTATATCATCATCGATTCCCGCACAGAAGCGGAATTCAATGAAGGTCACATCGAGGGTGCAATCCTTATCCCTGAGTACGAAATTGCCCAAAGAGCAGAGAAAGAGCTTCCCGATAAAGATCAACTGATTCTTGTATATTGCCGCAGCGGAAGACGAAGTAAGATAGCATCCGAAGAGCTCTCTAAGCTCGGCTATACCAATGTCAAAGAGTTTGGCGGAATTATTGATTGGCCTTACGAAACAGTAAAGTAAAAATAAAAAAAACAGGTATTCGAAAAAATACCTGTTTTATTTTTTATCTGATTGCTTCTTTGTTTATATCTTCATTGATGAATGATGCAAGCTCTTTGCCTTTAAGTCCGAGAGAGCATCCGATAAGCACCTTTGCGTACGCCGTTTCGTGAGTCATTGAGCTTATGGGCATAGCACCGCCTTTCAGAGCCTTTCCAGTGGTTTCGTATTTGTAGGAATCGGAATCGCAGGGAGCAAGGAAAAGGTCTGTACCGCTTTGTCTGCATTTTTCTGCAAGGTGTATAAGAGAATTTTCACCGTCAACACAGACTGTCTGCGAATGGTAAGTGTAATGCACAACGGCTGAAACATTCTGCAGGTTATAGCAGCTGTA
>JAZUAZ010000113.1:0-16794 GCA_045638245.1 Acutalibacteraceae bacterium
GCATTGTATTCTTCTCTTGTAAGGATGCCTTCACAGTCAAGTGCTTCGAGTACAGGAACAAGACCGAATGCGTAGCCCTCTGCACCGGGAAGAGTGATAAGAACCTCTTCAGCCTCGTCGATGAAGAAGGTAAGGTCTGCATCGGCAAGAAGCCATTCAAGAACTGTGTAGAGAGGCTCAAGTACTTCGCAAAGTGTTGCAACGAACATCGCTCTGTCATCCTTGAACTCGGGAACCTCTACTTCTGCAATTGCCTTGAGATCTGCAAGACCTGCAGCCTTAAGAACCTCAAGAATATGTGAGCCTGCGGGAATATCTGTTTCAAGGCCTGCAACAACACCTGCAAGAGCGTCACGGATAGTAATAACGATATCACTGTTATATACTGAACCGCCTACAAGACCGTTGAGAAGCTCTGTAAGGCTTTCAACGTGTGAGCCGTTGATTTCAAGGCCGAGAAGATAAATGATGTTATCAACAAATTCACCGAAGTTGTCACTGATGTACTGTTCCATCTCCTTGGTGTAGAGAGGACCGTATCTGAATTCACCGAAGAGCTCTGAGCTCTGAAGAGCTGAGAATACTTCGCCGGTATCAGCACTGTCTGTAAGTGCCCAATCGAAGTCCTGAACGGGTACGTTAATATCAAGTGATATAACATTGAGTACACCTTCATAGATTTCTTCGCCGAGCATTTCCTTGAGTGCTTCTTCGTTTGCGTCAAGCTTGATAACCTGAAGCAGGCAGGAAACGATAATTGTAATCATATCGTGTCTTGCGAATTCATCGTTATACTGCATCTTGAAGCCGTATTCACCGCTTGCCGATGTATAAACAACGATGTTACCTACGCAAAGGTCAACAAGAATATCTGCGATAGGTGTAAGGTCAAGGCCGAGAAGCTCCTGAATAAGTGCAAATATTGATTCGAGGTCAAGGTTTGCTACGTCAAGAGTTACTGTTGTATCCTCGGGAAGAAGACCGTTGATAAGATCGTTGAAGATTGTCATAAGATCAATTTCAACACCGAATTCTTCACTTACAGTACCGATAAGTCCTGTTACGCCTGCAAGGAGGTTCTGTACTGAAACAGATACACCGTTAGCGTTGAGGAAGTATACAACATTGGGAATAAGGGCAAAGATTTCGTCAACGGGATTGTTGAAGATTGCATCTACACGTGCAAATACTGCATTGAGAATGCTTTCTACAGTTGCTTCATCCTTAGCGGGTGTATCAACACCGAGAGCTTCAAGAATGGGAGCAAGACCGTATGCGTAACCCTCTGCACCCTTGATTGTAACAAGGTCTGTGCCATTCTGTGAGAAGAATGCATAATCCTCACCAAAGAGGAGCCAATTGATAACGGGCTCGATTGTTGCAAGGATTTCTGTGAGTGCTGCAGCAAATTCTTCTGCGGTATCAATACCTTCGGGAGCTTCGTATGCCATAAGAGCATCAATGTCTGCACCGAGAACAAGACCTACTGTATCAATAAGTACTTCATCAATATCTGCAAGAAGACCTGCTACTAATTCTACAATGGCATCAACATTTTCTGTTGAATAGATGCTTACGTTAGCCTTGAGAAGCTCTGAAACGGAAGCATACTCACCGCCTGTAGCACCGAGTACGTCTGCAACGATAGTGTTGAGGTTATCGCTGATATACTTAGCTGCATCCTCTGTCCAGTATGTGGGATACTTGATAGTATTGATTGTGGGCTCGATTACGAGACCTGATTCGAAGATAGAATCGTCATAATCTGCGGGGAAGCCGTAATCCCAGTCAATCTGCTGATATTCGGGCTCGATACCTGCGATTATTGTGATAGCACCTGTGATGTACTTCTGGATTTCAGCTGCCTTTTCTGCATCGTCGCCTGCAATGAGAGCTACGATATCATTTGCATTGTTGCCTTCCTGTACCCATGTAAGAGCGAAGGAAACAAGTACTGTGAGAAGGTCTGCTGCATCGAAGAATTCACCGTATGCGCCCTTCTTGCCCTTTTCGCCGATAAGGCTTGAAGCTGAAGTGTAATCTACGGGAGCGATTACCTCGCATACATCGTCGATAATCTCTTCAAGCTCTGTAAGATCAAGAGCTACAACTGCGCCGAGGATATCAAAGATAGCTTCGAAGCTGAGATTGCCGAGGTCAAGTGTAAAGCCAAGGTCAGCGGTAAGTCCGCCGATAAGCTCATTGAGATCAAGTGCATATATGGGATCAATTGTTTCAAGAATTACAAGTACGGGCTGAAGAAGATTTCTTACAGCTGTTGTAAGACCGTTACTCTTGATGAAGTAAAGTACGGAGGGAATGAGATTGAGAATCTCGTCGATGGGATCTGCAAGGATTTCGTCAACTCTTGCAAGAAGTGCATTAAGAATAACTTCAAGAGCGTTGTCATCCTCGCCGAGAGCTGCGGGAGCTGCGCCGAGTGCCTCAAGAAGAGGTACGATAGCACTGTCATAGCCGTTGTAGCCGATAAGCTCAACGTCACCGCCAAGAAGAGCAAGATCTTCGCCTGCAAGGATAAAGTTAAGTACGGGCTCAAGAGGAGCAAGAAGATTTACAAGTGCTGCAACAAAGCCTGCCTTGTCACCGTCTTCAAAGCCCCAGTTGTAATCGTCTGCAAGGTCTGCATAAGCTGCAAAGCCTGTAAGGTCGATGCCTGCAAACTTCTTAACAAGAGCATTTACGTCAATAGCGGGGGCTTCTTCGCCTTCAGCTTCTTCGCCTTCAGCTACGGTTTCGATTTCTTCATCTGTACCCTCTTCTGCTTCTGCATCACCTGCAAGAAGTGCATTGAGGTCAAGCTGTGAAAGGAGCTTTGCAAGAGCTGTGATGTTCTTGTTTGTAAAGAGACCTGCAATAAGGTCGGTAAGTACTGCTGAAAGCTCGAAGGGCTCTGCATCTTCACCGCCAACCATAGTCATAACTGCACCGATGATTTCTTCGATGTTGTTAAGAAGATATGTTGCGGTTTCTTTTCTCCAGTTATTGTCATAACCAAGATACTGATGGATTGCAGGTGTCATACCTACAACATTGCCTTCGTTTACTTCGCTTACGTACCATACATACTCCTTGAGAGTATCGTATTTAACACCGTTGAGAAGCTCAACGATAGCAGCAATTGTCTTATCGGGATCTGCAGTAACATCCGCGATAATAGCCTTGATGTCATCGGTGAGTTCAAGACCGAAGGACTCAAGAAGCTCGGGAGTAACAATATTAAGTGCATATCTGAGAAGGTAAATAAGAACGTCTGCCTTATTAGCTTCGATATATGCTGCCTTATCTGTCTGAAGCGGTGTGTAGCCCCACTTTGATCTTACGGTGTCTTTCCAAGTAAGCTTACCGAGGGTTGCAATATAGCCTGCATCAGGACAGGGAAGATCTATAACGGGACCTGCTTCTTCGCCCTCTTCGGTCTTATTAAGCATACCCATAATCATATCCCAAAGACCTTCAAAGCAGGAAATATCAGCACCGCTGAGGAGATCCTCAACCTTGATAACATCGCTGAGCTTAACTACCTTGGGATCATTTGTATTTGCATAAACATCAGCAAGATAATAGTTTTTGATGTTGGTACCTTCAAGTGTCATATCGCCGCCGATAAGAGAATCACCTAAAAGGCCAAGGGCAATGTTAAGAAGAAATGAACCAACACCGCTAATACCGGCATCGAGGTCAACGTCGACAAGGGCACCTGCTGAGTAAACAAGCTGGGTTTCAAGGAAGCCAAGCTTGGGAAGGAGCATATTCATCTCAACCGCATAAGCAAGGTTGGGAAGAAGCTCGAGAATAGTGGTTAAGGGATTTGCAGCAATTTTAGCAATAACTGCATCGATGGGATTAAGGAGGCCCTCAACAATAAACTGTCTGAGAGTTGTGAATGTATTACCGTCGGGTGATTCAACGCCAAGCATCTCAAGAAGAGGACCGATAACATTGTTATAGCCTTCATTGGGAGTTGCCTGAAGATTAAGCGTAATTGACTTGATATCAAGTGTTGCACCTGAAAGGTCAATGTATACCTTAAAGTTATTAAGTACACCTGCACCGTTACCGATACTCGGGTTATCTCTGTTCATTGCCTGGTTGCTTACAAGAGCAAGAAGAAGAGGCTCAACACCGTAAAGTGCTGCACAAGCAGCATCAATAAATGCTTCTCTCTTATTTGTTGCTTCGTCAACACCCCAGGTAATCTGAGTGAAGTCTACATCTGTCCAGGGTGAAACAAGAGTGCTGTCGTCAGCTTCATTATTTTCATTCACGCCACAGTATGCGGGTGTTGTGTAATCATCAAGTATTGCAGCTGCTTTTTCATACTTATCACCGAATTTCTCACGGAGCTTGTCTGCAAGAACTTTGGGGAAGAGAGGCATATCAAGACCGCCGATTGATGTTTCAACATCACCGATATAAAGGCTAGCAACAACATCAGCATAGAAATCGCCTGTAACATTCGTGCCGGGCATTTCAAGTGTTTCAGGAAGAGTTGCCCAAACCTTAACAAATTCATTTGCTACAGCGGGATAAATGAACTGAACTAAGGTATTGATAAGTGCATCTGAGAATAAGTTTTCATTTAAAAGATTGCTGAGAAGTGCTGCAAGATCGAAGGGCTCGCCTGTGGGGTTGCCTTCTTCGTCTTTGTTGATAAGATTGCCTAAAAGAGCCTTGATTTCATCGTCAGCAAGAAGCTTTTCAAGAATAACAATAATGTTTTCAACCGCTTCATCTGTTACGGTGTAATCGCCGATGTGAGCTTCGTGTTCACCTTCTGCTTCAGGTCTTACGATATCGTCGATTTCGGTCTGCTGATATCTGTCGAAGCCACCGCTTGTTACGAAGTTGTGATAGTCTTCGAGAGCAAGAGTCCAGATAGTATTATACTTTTCCTCAGTTTCGGCCGGCATTTCGAAGTTGGGAGTAGCAACAAGGAAATCGTGCACATCAACTTCAACGTGGCCGAGAGCCTTTTCAAACTGATTATAGGTGTCAACATTGAGAATTGTTACCTGAACTGCAGCTCTTGACTCAGTGTTGCCGATAAGCTCATTATAAAGCTCAAAAGCAAGCTCAACCTGAGCAAGTAATCTGTCATGAAGAGCCCAATACTTTGAATCAAGATGAGCCTTCATGATTTCATCGTGACCTTCAATGATGTCATTAGCGATGTCAACATCATAAGCCGCTTCAATTTCGGCAACAAGGTTCTTAATGCCTGTGTACCAGGAATCATAGCCCTGAACAGCGGCAAGAAGATCAGCTGAATCTGCATCAATATCAGTGTTTTTATAAACCTCTGTTACAAACTGTGCATACTTTGCAGCGAAGCCGTCATTGTGACCGCTGATACCCATAAGACGTGCAAGCTCAGTATTGAGATCGGTAAGAACATCTATGATATCAATACCATCCCAAACGATAGCCACGTTTGCAGGATCGTATGTACCGATTGCTGAAATCCAGCCCATTATTGTACCGCTTGCAATATTAAGGTCAGCGCCTGTAACTGTGCTGTTTATTATTTCGCCTGTTTCATCATTGACTGTGCCATCGGTAACGTTTTCTTCATTATATGTAAAGAAAACAGAACCTTCTGTTTCGATGATATCCTTGAGATTGCGAAGCTCGATAAGCTCGATTTCCTTAAGAATAGCATTGTAGAAGGCAGTTACTGCTGCACGGTCAAAGATTTCACCCTCATAATCGTGTGATTCAACATAAGCCTTTACGTCTGCTGCATAAGCATCATACTTATCAGCGAGAGTCTTAACATTGTTTGCAAGAGTTTCAAGAGCACCCTTGTTTGTGATAATGTCAGCATAGCCTGCTTCGATATAATCGTTAAGATCCATAGCTACATCGGAAGCGGCGATGATTGCTGCTGCCTTATCAACGAGAGCTGAGAGAGCTTCTACATTGTAGGCCGAGAAGAAGTGGTTGTAAACACCGGGGAACGCATTATCAACATTGTTCTTTGCAGTGTTAACCGCACTCTTTACTCCATTGATAACAGACACATCATCGAAGCCCGCTTTAACCATCTGGTCAAGGTTATAAGAGAAGTAATCTGCATTTGCTTCAAGAGTAGCCTGAGTACTTTTGATAACCTGAGTGCTGATTGCGGGACCCTCTGTAATTGTTACACCGCTGATGTAGTAGTAATACTTATAGGTACGGGTGTAGTATGTGTTGTTTTCCTCTTTTGCATCACAACCGGAGCCCACTGTCTCTTTTATGGTTTCCTTTTTATATGTATAGTCGTATCTGTCATTTGCGTGTTTAACCGTAAATGTAGTTTCAGTGGATACGCTATCAGGAAGATCCTCAAGTGAATACTGAGTTACCGCATTGCTGGATATAACAGTAAGATTGATATCAGCAACCGCTGCAAGATTTGTTGCAGGAGCAGTCTTTTTGTTGTCTGTGTTCTTGTCACTCTTTGCTGACTGTTCGGAGCCGGTGCCTGTGCTTACTGAATTGGTACCGAGAATATTTCTGATAAATGTGCCCATTGAAGCTTCATAGCCGGGCATATTAGCATTAACATAGCTGTCTATGCTTGCATTTACCTGCTGGATAACTCTGTTGCCCTCGGTTGAACCGGTTGAGTTTGTTGTGTAATCAGGATTACCTGTGGCGGGAGTCTTATTTGCAAGTGTGTTAAACACGTTGAAATAAGCCTTGACAGCTTCAAGTACACTTCCGTCAGGGTCTTCAACTGTATACTTGCCGTCTTTAGTGCTGAACACAGCATTCTTTACGCTGTCTGCTTTGAGAGCATCATAAAGAGCGTTCCACTGAGCATCTGTAGCAGTTTCGCCTGCAGCAACTGAAGTAAGAGACACGCCGAAGCATACACTCATACTTGTAACTACCATTACGAAAGCCAGAAATACACTCAGCAGCTTTTTAGAAGCCTGAGTAGCTTCTCTTTTTGTTACTAACATAAATTTACCTCCTTTAAAATTTGCGTAATTAATTTCACCCTAGAGTGCAGGTGAATTTTCAGTTTAAAAATCGCCTCCATTCAGTATAATGTAATATTAAAATCAAAATGATTTACTAAATCAGGCATCGGACTTATCCGATGATTTTTTCTCTTTGGACCTTTCTTTAATTTTCAATATAATAAGCATTGCTGCACCGACTACTGACATAAGCAGTGCATGAAGAGCAAAGGATGATATATTGAGAAATACCTTTTCATTATCAGCAAAGAACTCCCAAATAAATCGGGCTATTCCGTAAGGGATAAGCATGATGAAATAGGTTTTGGAATCTGCAACATACTTCTTCTTTTTATTGAGGAAGAGACAAAGACCTGCAAGAGCAAGAGAAGTTAATGCCTCACAAAGCTGAACCGGGAACACCGTATATCCCGCTTCATTACTGTATATGCCGCCTTCAAAAGGAATACCGTAGCAACATCCGGGGAAGAGGCATCCGAGTCGTGCTATACCGTAAACAAGACATGCCGAGGGAGCTATAAAATCACATGCCTTCTTCCAATCGACCGACATCGGCTTAGACATAACAAAAAGAAGCAACGGCATCCATATATATACTCTTACAGCGTTATGATGACCCCAATCTGTCAAAAGACTCTCAAGCCAGGATAAAACAAACGCCCAAGCAAAGATCAAAAGATAGGATATTACTGTCATAAACAGGGCCTTCGGCTTGTTTATTCTATATTTCTTGCCATAAAAAGTATTAAAAATAAAGATTGTTATAAAACCTAACACATAAAAAGACACATAAAGGTTTATTTTCTCTCCGATTGTGGAGTTCAAAAATTCAATAATTGCATTCATTTAACTTGATTTTCCCTTCTTGATTATATTCTTGTTATACCGGTCCTGTATTTTCCAGATAAAAAGAATTGTCGGGTTTTTCATAGACTCAACAAGCTTTTTACCTTCATTACAAAACGTCATTTTATCTGTCGTTTCCGAATCTGCCAATATATCCATATGTTCAGCAACAATCTCAAGTATTTTTTTGTTGCTGTTTGAAAAGCCTTCCTTATATCCGTTAAGTATGCAGACTCTGTAATAAGCAGAAGCCTGAATAAGAGTATATCCGTTCTCACATCTGAGATTTTTATAGCTCAACCCAAAAAGGATAGTAAAAGCCAGAAGAAACACGGAAAAAGGTATGTAATAATAGGCATACCAATAATCAAGAAAACACAAAACGAAGAATAAAAGTGCAATTGATAGCATCACCAATGAAACATACCACATTGTTACAAAAGTGTTCTTTTTCATACTTCACCTCCGATTTGTTTTTGCTAAAACAGTCGCAAAAACACATAATAATCCTATTCTTAGTTATTTAACCACAAGGCAAACAACTATAAGTAAACTTTCATTACATAATTTTAAAAAAACTGTGAACTAATCGCTGAGTTAATTTTCAGTTAATTCTTGATAAGTAAAATAAACTAAAATTGTATTATTCTTTTTCAGAAAGGAGCATACGTTATGTTTACAATTCTTGTGGTTGAAGATGACAAGAATGCCGCAAAGCTTATGAATCTCGTACTCAGTAATGCAGGCTATAAGGTTAAGCTCGCTTCTAACGGTACTGAAGCACTGGAGGTTCTCGACAATGACTATATAGACCTTATTCTGCTTGACGTTATGATGCCCGAAATAAATGGATATGAGTTAACGGAGACTATCCGTACAAACGGTATAAATCTGCCTATCCTTATGGTTACCGCAAAGCAACTCCCTGAGGATAAATATCAGGGCTTTATTGCAGGTGCCGATGATTACCTTACAAAGCCCGTTGATGAAATAGAGCTTCTTTACAGAATCAAAGCCCTGCTCAGGCGAGCTAATATTGTTAATGAACAAAAGCTCAGAATCGGAAGTGTTGTGCTCGATTACAACGCTCTGACCGTTTCACGCGGCGAGGAGATACAGACCTTGCCTAAGAAAGAGTTTTATCTGCTTTTCAAGCTTCTCTCCTACCCTGATAAAATTTTCACACGCCTTCAGCTTATGGATGAAATCTGGGGCATGAACTCCACTTCAATTGATACAACGGTAAATGTACATATAAACAGACTGCGTAAAAAATTCGGTGAGTACCCGGAATTCAAAATCCTTGCCATCAAAGGTATAGGTTATAAGGCGGTAATCAACCAATGAAGCGGAAAGGAATTTTTGGAAAAATAAAGCTGATTGTTTATATGTCAGCTATAGTTTTCTTTCTCGTTTACATATCGGCAGTATGCTTCTTCTCAATTTATGCGCTGATTCGTTGGGCTCCCTTCCTTGACATTGAAAAGCTACCCTCTCATTCAGGATTTTACGTTCTCGCCCTTATAAGCCTCATCATAGGTGTTATTCTTTCTATCATTTTCAGAAACAAGGTTCTTGTTCCTCTGAGTCAATCATATATTGCTCTGGGCAAGGTTGCGGACGGTGACTTCAAAGTAAGCGTTTCGGAAAAAGGAATACGTTCCGTACGCAGAATAGGCAAAAGCGTAAATATAATGGCCAAAGAGCTCGAATCCATCGAAACTATGAGAAGTGATTTCATAAATAATTTCTCACACGAATTCAAGACGCCGATTATATCAATCTCAGGCTTTGCCAAAATGCTCAAAAATACCAATTTATCCGAAAAAGAAAAGGAAGAGTACCTCGATATAATCATCAGCGAAAGCGAAAGACTTTCCCAACTTTCCACCAACGTCCTCACACTGACAAAGCTTAATAACCAGCCTGTTGTTACCAACGTATCGGAATTCAATGTAACCGAACAGATACGGCGTGCAGTTATTCTCCTCGAGCAGAAATGGTCCGAAAAAAATCTTACCATAAATTTCGACTGTTCTGAATATAACATTCAGGGAAACGAGGAGCAGCTCAGTCAGATTTGGATAAATCTTCTCGATAATGCCATAAAGCACTCCCCTTATGACTCAGAAATAACCGTAACAATCGAGAAAAAGAGCCACACTCTCTTTTTCCGATTTACAGACCGTGGAAAGGGTATGGACGAGGAAACACAAAAGCACGCCTTTGACAGGTTTTTTCAGGCTGATATCTCACATAAGAGCAGCGGATACGGAATCGGTCTTGCTATATGCAAAAAAATCTGTGAGCTGCATAACGGTGATATAAAAATACAAAAGAGCGATGAAAAAGGTACCGTTTTCGAAGTAAGCCTTCCCGCTTGATTTAAGATATAAAATTCCCGGACAGTCCAATGAACTGCCCGGGTTATTTTTTCATATACCGTAACTCTGAAGCCGGTACGTTATATAAGCAAGTAACATTTTACACTCGGCATATGATAAACCGTACTCTTTAATTATTGCAATTAAAAAAGCACCGCACAAGACACGCCGCAGACGTTACTGTAAGAAAGAAGAAAAACAGAAGTGCTCCTGTTATAACAGCTCCGACTACACTCGTAGCCGCAAATTCAATTGCAAGCAGTATAACGGAAAACAGTACTGTTCCGAGAATGCCGACAAGCAAAGACGTAACTATATTACACAAACTGTCACAACCGCCGCTACGGTAAAGAGCTGCAGAAATCAGTGTTATTGCGAGGTACACTACCGATATGCCGAGAAGCACCCATAAAAAAGCAGGGGTAACAGTAATAGCCGCAGTTATACGGAGAAAAGCTGTTATTACACCCAAAATGAGACTTGCCGCAACTGCTATAACCGTACATCCCGGACTACAGCTTTTGCATGATGTTGACATAAAAATCACCTCCCGCTTTTATTTTATGCGGAAGGTAAATCTGTTGTGATTACAGAAATTCAACACGGTAAAATGAATTCCTGTTATTTTACTCTTGAACTTTGCTTTGTGACAGTTGTCTGTCAATAGAGGCTGCCGCAACCTTACCCGCACCCATCGCAGATATAACGGTAGCCGCCCCTGTAACAGCATCGCCGCCTGCATACACGCCGTCTCTTGAGGTAAGTCCGTCTTCGGTTATGATGATACCGCCTCTTGAGTTTACTTCAAGACCGTCAGTTGTTGACTTTATGAGCGGGTTAGGTGAAGTACCGATAGACATGATTACCGTATCAATATCAATCTCATACTCGCTTCCCTCTATTTCTACGGGACGTCTGCGTCCTTTTGCATCAGGCTCGCCAAGCTCCATTTTAACAAGACGCATACCCTTTACAAATCCGTTTGCAGGATCTCTCGAGTCTTCGGGATTATTATATCCGATAATTTCCGTAGGAGCGCAAAGCAGTGAAAACTCAACGCCCTCTTCTATAGCGTGTTCAACCTCTTCACGTCTTGCGGGAAGCTCTTCCATTGAACGACGATAAATGATATATACCTTCTCAGCACCGAGTCGTAAAGCTGTTCTTGCCGCATCCATTGCAACATTACCGCCACCTACAACTGCCACCTTACCGTGCTTCATAATCGGCGTAGAGTTTTTTTCTCTGTACGCCTTCATAAGATTGCTACGGGTAAGGAACTCATTAGCTGAATATACACCTTTAAGGCTTTCGCCGGGAATATTCATAAAATTCGGAAGGCCTGCACCTGAACCGATGAAAACCGCCTCAAATCCCATACCGAAAATTTCATCAATTGTAAGTGTTTTGCCGATAACAACATTTGTCTCAATTTTAACGCCTAATTTTTTCAGCGTATCAACTTCTTTTTCAACTATAGCTTTAGGTAAACGGAATTCAGGAATACCGTAAACGAGCACACCGCCGGCAACATGAAGAGCTTCAAAAACTGTAACTTCATAACCCTTCTTTGCAAGGTCACCTGCACATGTAAGACCTGACGGACCGGAGCCGATGATCGCTACCTTATGTCCGTTTGACGGTACGGGAGAAAGATTTTCGCTACCGAAGGTATGGTGCCAGTCTGAAACAAAGCGCTCTAATCTGCCGATTCCCACGGATTCGCCCTTTATTGCACGTACACACTTTGATTCGCACTGTCTTTCCTGCGGGCAGACTCTGCCGCACACCGCAGGAAGAGAGGATGACTTTGAAATAATCTGATAAGCACTTTCAAAATCACCTTTTTTGATTTCATCAATAAAGGCAGGAATATGAATATTTACAGGACAGCCGCTTACACAAGGCATATTCTTACACCCGAGGCAACGCATCGCCTCATCGATGGCGGTTTCTTCACTGTAGCCGAGTGCAACCTCGCCGAAGTTTTTCACCCTTATTTCAGGCTTCTGAGATGGCATAGGATTTCGTTCAAGAGACATATTAGCTTTTGCCATTTCACTTTACCTCCTTTTTATAAAGGTTGCAAGCTTCTTCATAAGCATGTCGCTCAAAGTCGCCGTACATTCTTCCGCGGCTCATAGCCTCATCAAAGTCAACCTCATATCCGTTGAAGTCAGGACCGTCCACGCAAGCAAACTTCGTTACCTTTTTACCTTCAACATTAAGTGTCAGTCTGCAGCCGCCGCACATTCCCGTACCGTCAATCATAATTGGATTCATAGACACAGTCACGGGGACGCCGTAGGGTCTTGCTGTTTCAGTTACAAACTTCATCATAATAACAGGACCGATGGTGATAATATCGTCAAAGCTTTCGCCCTTTTCGAGCATTTCCTTAAGCGGAATTGTAACGTTACCCTGTCTTGCATATGAGCCGTCGTCTGTCATAATGTGAAGCTTATCAGAAAAAGATCTGAACTCATCTTCAAGTATGACAAGATCTTTATTTCTGAAGCCGATAATGCTTGTCACCTCTGCTCCCATATCGTGAAGAGCTTTAGCTACAGGCATTGCAATAGCACAGCCTACTCCGCCTCCTACGATACAGACCTTTTTAAGTCCGTCAAGCTTTGATGCAACACCAAGAGGACCTACAAAATCCTGAATGTAATCCCCTTCTTCTTTGGCATTCAGGGTGACAGTAGTAGCACCTACAACCTGAAAAATTATCTTGACCGTACCCTTTTCCGCATCGGTACCTGCGACAGTAAGCGGTATTCTTTCGCTTTCATCATCTACTCTGAGTATAATAAACTGTCCCGGTTTTGCTTTTTTAGCAACCAGAGGAGCCTCGATACTCATTTCAATCACAGTAGGATTGAGGATTTTCTTTTTTGCGATTCTGTACATTTTTAAACGCTCCATTCAAAACGGAATTAACCTGTTATAACATGATGTCCGATTTCGCACAAAACATCACATAAAAATAATTGAAAGATATTTTATCACACATTATAACTTTTGTCCATAACTTAAAAGAATAATATTATTGCATTTTTATTCCTGTTATCAGAGACATTTTTATCCCCATATAAAATATAGATATCCCTTTATAAAAATGAACAAAAAGTTAAGCTGTTGTTAAATTAAAATAAAACATTATTACAATATCTTGATATATATATTGCCCAAAAATAAAATGGAAATATAAATTTCTTTTCAGAAAGAGGATTAAATTATGAAGTTTGCAGATTTTGACAAAAAAATCATTAAAAACAACGTGGATTACAGTGTAAAAAAGATCACAGAGATAATCGAAAAAATCGGGCCCAGAGAATCTGCGAGCAAGGAAGCCTACGAAGCAATGGAATTACTTCGCAAGGATCTTGAAAAATACGCAGACGAAACTCATTATGAGACCTATAAAATGGCTTCTCGTGCTTTTCAGCACTTCACAAAGATCATAAGTGCCGTAACAATCGGCGCCATCGGCGCGGGTGGTGTACTTAAATACGCAAAATCAGGCAAGCTCGGCAAGTTATCCTTTCTTGCAGGAAAATCGACTCTCCCCCACGCCCTAGTAAGTGCGGCAACTGTGGGAAGTCTCGGGGTGACAGCTCTTGAGTTTCTCCTTTATAAGCAATTCACCGACGTACTTTATAAAAAGGTTACCGGACACAATCTTATCGCTACCCGTAAGGCAACAGAAGAAACCAAAAAGCGAATTGTTATAAACGGTCATATTGACTCTGCCTTTGAATGCAGACATACTTATTACGGCAAGGGCTGGGGAATGACTCCCCTTATGGCAGGAACTATCGTTTCTCTTATTGTCTCAGCAGTACTCTCATCATTTTCTGTTGTTGCCGAGCTTGCCAAAAAGAACAACGCTCTTACAAAGCTCGTTTCCGACAAAGGCTTTCTTTTCCATTTCTTCACACTGCTGAACATGATAACTCTCTATCTTTTCATCGACTTCAAGCGTGTTGTGCCCGGTGCCAATGATAACCTCACGGGTACAATGGCGGCAACAACAGCTCTCAAAATGCTTGACGAAGCAGGTATAAAATTCAAAAACACTGAGGTTGTTGCAATGATAACAGACGGTGAAGAAGCTGGTCTGAGAGGGGCAAAGCAATTTGCTAAAGACCACTACAAGGATTACGTTGAATCTGGTGTTGAAACCTCTGTTCTTTGCGTGGATACTCTTACAGATTTGGAATTTCTGAATGTTTATAACCGAGATATGTCAGGTACGGTAAAGCACGACCCGAAATTCTGCAAGCTGGTTATGGATTCGGCAAAGGAAGCAGGTTACGAAGGTGTGAAATTCGCAAACGTATTTTTCGGCTCCTCCGATGCTGCCGCCTTTTCTCAGGAAGGTATTTCCGCAACCTGTCTTGCGGCTATGGACCCAGCTCCTGCCGATTATTACCACAACAGAAAGGACAGCTACGACAGACTTGTGCCTGAAACCATAGAAGCAGGTTATGATATTATTATGGCATCTATACTCAACTTTGCAGACGAAGATATTGAAGGTAAGAATTAAGCACTTACAAAGTTTAAAATAAAAAAAGCGTACATAAACCCGGGATGAGTTTTATAACTACCCGGGTTTATTGTATTATTAAAGACAACCCTTGACCGCTTGAATGTCATTGAGCTCTCCCGATACACACAAAAACAAAAAACAAGGAGAAAACGCATGGCTTTCCCCTTTGTATTTATTCTTTATCTCGGAGGATTGTTTCTAAGAAATTCCAATGTTACCTCGGCAGTCTCATCAGCATAGTTTTCTATGAATAAATGACCACCGCCCTGTACTTCATAGTACACACTGTTTTCCGGAAGATTATCTTTTAATGTTTTTACAGCGCTTTTCTTGATTACTGCATCTTTGCTGCCGTTAACGTAAAGCACCGGAGGTCCGTTCTTAATAGCTTCATAGTTTGTGTCTGAGAGCATAGAGAAGGAGTACATAACACCTTCACCTGTGCCCGGGACTCTGAGGGACTTTAAGATTTCGGAATAATCATAGTTTTCGGCAAACTCATTGTCAAAGAAACACCACTTGATTGCTACTTCGATAACCTTGTCGAATTTTACTAACAACTTGAGGAAGGGAACAACTAACTTTATAAAAATTTCGTTACCCATAAGTTTGGCTGTCTGAGGTGAATTTATGTTACCCGATGTACCGAACAGAAGAATGTTGTTTACTGATTCGGGGTATTTTGCATAAATTGACTCTGCTACAAAACCACCCATTGAGTGACCTGCCACATACCATCGTTCATCGGAAAGGTAAACCATAAGTGCATGAATAATATCTTCACGGGGTAATTTTTTCATATCTGCGGTTTCTCTTGAGGAATAACCGAAGTCGGGAAGATCTACCAAAACGCAAGTGTAGCCCTCGCTCACAAGCCTTGTTGCAATAGCTGTCCAACAGTATGTAGTATGAGCAAAACCGTGAATCATTAATATCTGACCTTTTGGGTTTTCGGCTTCCATTTTTCTGTAATGAACCGAATATCCCTCGTACTCAAAGAATTCACTGTCCTCATACGGTATTTCATTTACCGCAAAAGCGGGAATCGCCATGGCAAAAATCATAATCAAGCATAAACTAAATGACAAAATTTTCTTCATAATAAAAACCTCCCTGTAATTTGCTGTATTGTAATATTAACATAATCTTAATTGTTTTTCAAGTGAATATATGCTATTTACGAATAAAACAAAGTATCAATAATCACACTTTAAAAACAATAAATCCGAACCTCTCTTCTTAAGAAAAAAGTTTCGGATTATATTGCCTCGGTACAGATATTCATACAGTATTGAATATCATCTGCACTTGTGTTTAATGTTTGTTTTATTAGATTTTAAACCAGTTAATAAAATAATATTTAGCAAACAAAAAAACAAATAGCCGAATCAGTAAAAAAAACAAAAGTTAAATTTGTTATCTGTTCTGATTGTTCTGGTTATTTTTGTTGTTCTGGTTGTTTCTGTTATTCTGATTGTTCTGGTTATTCTGGTTGTTCTGATTGTTCTGATTGTTCTGGTTATTCTGATTGTTATTATTATTGTTGTTATTGTTGTTGTTCATATTCTCACCTCCTGAACAGTTTACAAGGATAGTTTGCCTCATTGGCGGCAAACTATTCATATATAAAAATAGCTGAAGGGAGAAAAATATGCTTTTAATCAAAAACGGTCTTTTGCACACAATGGAAACAGATACACCGTTGCGAGCTGACATTCTGATGAAAGAAGGAAAAATTATAAAAATCAAAAAAAACATTGTTCCGACGGAGGGTACTGAAGTTTTTGATGCCGAAAACCTTAATGTCTATCCCGGATTTATTGATGCTCACAGTCATATCGGAATTGCAGAAGATAAAATTTCATCGCAAAATGATACGAGTAATGAGAATACAAATCCGATAACACCTTTCATAAGAGGAATGGACAGTATAAATCCTTTGGATAACGCTTTCCACAATGCTATTGCCGCCGGTATTACCGGTGTTATGGTAGGTCCCGGAAGCTCTAATGCT